>JAPPKR010000192.1 GCA_028819835.1 bacterium
ATTCCCACACCTGCCGCTCGATTTCGTCCCGCGCTCTTCTCATTTCCTCGAGGCCCTTCCCCTCCGGCGACCCCACCTGCCACCGCAGGAGACGCTTGCCGGCAATGACCGGAGGGTTCTCCTCGCCAAGGTCCACCACCACCTCCGCCGCTTCGATCATGGCGGCGCTCAACCGCACGGGGTGGGCCTCGGCGATGTCTATTCCCCGTTCGGCTAGGACCGCCACCGTCCTCGGGTCCACCCGCGGAGCCGGAGACGAACCCCCATTGAACACCCTCACCGGGCCGGCCGCCATGGCGCGCAGCAAGGCGGCGGCCATCTGGGAACAGTCGGAGTCGCTGGCGGCCATGAACAGCACGGCCGGAGCCTGATAGGACTCGGCGGGGTGCGACCTCTCCTGCTCTTCTGTCAAGAACTTTTCGAACCGGCGGCGAGCCCGGAGCATCGCCACCCTCACCGACCCCTCGCGCTTGAATATCCTGCCCCCGATCTCCGCATGGGAGAGACCCTCCACCTCCCGCAACCAAAGTAGCTCACGGTCCCTCGGGCCGAGGCGCGCGAAGGCGAGCCGCACCCGTCGGAAGTCCTCCTGGTCCACGGCGTGCTCCTCGGGCAGCACCCGGGTGGTCTCCAGGTCGGGAGCCGGGAGGGGCCGGTGGCGTCGCCGCAGGTGGTCGTGGAACTTGGAGCGGGCGATTCTCCAGAACCAGGCCTCGAAGGCCTGGGGAGATCGCAGGCGCCCGATGGAGCGGACCAGGGACTCGCAGACGTCGCTCGCCACGTCCTCGGCGTCGGCCAACGCCAGGCCCTGGCCCCGGAAGAAGGAGACCAGCCTGGGCAGCCCCTTGGTCAGGATGGAAGCTAGGGCCGCCTGGTCGCCGTCGCGCGCGGCAGTCGCCTCGGACAGCGAGGGAGGCCATTGGGAGGAGTCCGCGGACGCCATTTCAGCCCACGGTATAGCTTTGAGTCTTCAGGATCGGGTAATTTGGAAGGGGGGACGTTTGTTCAGGTACCGATGCCGTTCCCGCCTGTCAGCCGGGATCCGTGTCATTCTTCCTCGTCATCACCGCTGGTAGGGACAAGAATCGTCGGTTCGTCCTGGGAATGATATTCGAGGATCGGCGCCACGGCCTTCTCCACTTCCTCAACCGCTTCGTTGATCGCATCCGGATCCGACTCCGGGATGTCCAGCACACCCAGCAACTCCTCCACCTCGATCTTCAGCATCTGGCCCAACTCTTCGATGACCGCGGGATCGGCGGTCACATTCAGGGGAGTACCGGCCTCGGCCACCTGTTCCCCCGGGTGGGACTCAGGCGTCTCGTACACCGGGCCGCCCGAAGACTCCTCCTGCCCCGATGGCTGAGGACCGTATGCGTAAATGTCCTCTTCAGGTGAGGCGCCTCCCGAAACCGAGCCGGAAGGGGTGGGAGTCTGCGCTCCCTCAGGAGGTGGCGCGGGCGGCGCCAAGGCCTCGATGATGTCTTCCGACGGAATCACGTCGGCGCTCGCAATCGACTCCGCTATGTAAGAGAGGGCCGTGACCACCATCTCGGCGGCCTCCAGTTCCCGCTGCTGGTCGATCAGGTCGAGGGCCTCCATCAGCCCCTCCCTGGTGAGGGTCGGAACGTTCACCCCATCGCCGCCCGCCGTACCGGACGCCACCGTGGCGGACTCCGAGTCCAGCGGAGCCACGGAATCCGAACCGCCGGTCAGCACCGCCACTCCCGCCACTACCAGGGACACCGCCAGCGCCACACTCGACGCCAGCACTCCTATCCGCTGATACCTGTGGGAGCGTTCCCCTGCCCGGGCTATCGCCCTTGAGGCCAATTGCTCGGCACGGGCGGGACCCATCTCGTCCCGATAAGATTTGGCTATAGCTCTGAGAACTACTCCGGAAAAGTCCGGTCTGTCCATGTTCCTTCCATGTTCCTTCCAACCCGCTCTATGTTGCAAGACGCTCCGCGCCCCGGTGCGTTACGGAATCGGAGGTGATGGGAGCCGCGTTTCTCCCGTCAGGTAACCTATCAACCCGTGAGAGCAGTTGTCTGCAAAGATTGGAGTGGACCGGCCGGATTGGTGGCCACCGATGTCCCCGAGCCGACACCCGGATCCGGGCAGGTCAAAATCGCTCTGGGAGCATCAGGAGTCAACTTCGCCGACATCCTGGTGGTGTCGGGCCTGTATCAGGTGAAGCCAGACCTCCCTTTCATCCCCGGTTTCGAAGGAGCGGGAACAGTCACCGAGGTGGGCCCCGGGGTGGACTCGGCGAGCGTGGGAGACCGCGTGGTGCTGTTTGCCGGGATAGGGTGTTTTGCCGAGAAGGTGGTGGCCGACGTCTCAGTCACCGCGCCGGCGCCCGACAATCTGACCGATGCCGAGGCGGCGTCCTTCATGACCGCCTACGGGACTTCCTACCATGCCCTGGTCGACCGCGCCGCGGTCTCCGAGGGAGAGACGGTGGTGGTGCTGGGAGCGGCCGGAGGAGTCGGGATCGCGGCCGTCGAGATCGCCAAGCTCCTCGGGTGCCGGGTGGCGGCGGCGGTGTCTTCGGAGAAGAAAGCGGAGTTCGTCCTCGAGCGCGGGGCGGACGTCGCCATCCGCTACGACCGCGAAGACCTCCGGACGGCCATCCGCGACTTCACCGACGGCGAGGGCGCCGACGTGGTCTACGATCCGGTCGGCGGTTCGGCCACCGAGACCTGCTTCCGCTCCTTGCGCTGGAACGGGCGCTTGCTGGTGGTGGGCTTCGCGGCCGGGAAGATCCCCAGCCTGCCGCTCAACCTGGCCCTCCTGAAGTCGGCCTCGGCGGTGGGAGTGTTCTGGGGAGACTTCGTGGTACGTTATCCCGTGGAAAACCGAGCCAATCTCGTCCGGCTCAAGGAGTGGTGCGAGCAGGGCCTGATCCGTCCCCACGTGGACCGGGTCTTCTCCTTCGAGCAGGCTCCGGCGGCCATGGATTACGTAGCGAAACGCAAGGTGATGGGAAGGGTCTGCCTGGTTCCCTGACCAGTTGTCCGCCAACTGTCCCCGGCCGGGAGATCTGAAGTGCTAAGTCGGTGTGGGGGAGGTCGACCACACGTTTGCACTAGCCAGTGCCCACACGAGAATTACCGTGGGCAGCCACCAACGATTAGGGACGGAGGCCTGCTGGTTTGGGGTCGGTTCGATGTTCTCTGCCGAATCGCTTGTTGCTTGCTCGTCGGGCTCCTCAGGGGTGAGGTTCGCGGCGAACAGGTTGTGAACGGTTGCCCGTTTTGGAGTCGGTGTTTGCTCAGGTCAGACCCGAAACGAACGCATTGCGAACGTGTTTCGGCTGGGCGTTGTTGTGTGGCGGTGGCATGAAACACCATACATCCCGTCCTCATCCCTCCCTCCAGGGGGTGGGCAGCCTTGCCCACGCTGAGGGTGGGTCTGTTGGCCCTTGTCTGCTGGGTTGGCGGCCTCGTCTAGAGGGCTGCTTGGACAGACGACCGTATCTCTGACCACTTCACGCAGGTTGTAAGACGGTCCAGGGTTGATACCCCCAGGCCTTTCTGGTCACCGAGTTCGTCGTCGAGTTTCCGTGTCGGGATTACCCAGAAGGCCCAGCAGTCCCGATCCTGGACGTTTTCGTTGGTCGCCGGTACGGCTTTGTGGAGGCAGAACACATATACGTCAGCAGGGCGACGGGGTGGGTGGAGACGTTCCCATGTGTCCATCCCTGGGGTCCACAGCCATTTGCGGGGGGCGATGTCGAAACTCGGGGTTGACCTGCCTTCAGGGTTCCAAGACTGGCTGAAACCGGAGGCCTTCACTTCGATTTTCGCATCCCCATACCGTAGATCGAACCCATCCCACTCAACCCTGGCATCGCCGTCTTTGATGACGCCTAGGGCCTCTCCAACCATCCACTCGGCGAACAGTCCCCTATTGCGGTTTCCGGTAAGGTTGCCCACCGCCCAATAGTGGAACTCACTCATCGTGGCTCCTCTGCGTCATCGGTGGGAGTGCCAATTTCGGCCATCACTTGGTCCAGATACGGTTGCACCACTCCTCTCAAGTTGAGGAGATTCTCGGTGATCCACTGTCCAACCGTGTCGGGGATGGACATCGGGTCGTCGATTGCTTCTTCCGCCTGAACCCAAACCCAGTATTGGCCCTCTTCCTCGTGCCACTCTGTTTCGCCGTTCAGCTCCTTGTCGATCTCTGCTCGGTGTTGGGTGAAGGCGTCAAAGATGTCCTGTTTGTCGGTCCCGTAGAGTCCCAGGGAAGCGGTCGCCCGTCCCTCGGAAAACCCCGATGAGTAGTAGATGCCTCGATATCCGGTCTGGAACGACCGGTATCGACCCCGGAAACCGCCCCGGCCCACTGGTTCCAACCCCCGGCGGCGAAGGTACTCGACCACAGGGCGATAGAACTCGGCATAGTATGTACTGACCGTCTTTCTGCGAGGGGCGGAGGTTGTTCCCGCCTGTGGCGGTTCGACCACCAGGTTGAAGTCGACTACTTTGCGGCCGTCGACCAGGTAGGCCCTGACCTCCACCGCGTACACCGCGATGTTGTCGCTTTCGTTCAGCCACGACAGGATGCTCCGGTGGTAATCGCTGAAGTCCCGCGCCACCCACACCAGAATGTTGGCCTCCGCGTTGGCGGCATATCCCAGCAAACGGAGGCAGTGGGAATCGTCAGATGACCCCAACTGGTTCTCGATCACCACCCTGGCGTGGGTAGTGGCCTGCCTTGCGAGAATGTCGACCTTCCCGGCGCCGGGCAGATGCACTTCCTCTCCTTCCCTTTCCAGCACCAGGTTCAATTCTGCCCCTAATAGGGACAGATTCTCGGCCAGCCATGGAGTGAAGTCGTAAGCCTCATGAGGCCAAAGGTCCCGTAAGCCGACCGGCTCCAGCGCATGGATTTCCGTCATGGTTTCCGCATTCTATGAGATAGACCACAGCACCGGCGACAGCAGCCGCCGGCAGGCGCGCCCCCGTCGTGTCATTCTCCGGGCAGGAGCGGGAAAGTCAACATCACACCGCCTGTCAGTTCGTCCCGGTGAACGGCTCCCGATCTTATGAAGAGCGACACATGGAGATCTCAGCGTTGGGTTATCTCGATTTCACTGTCTGAGTTGAACACAGCGATCTCGCCGTACTTGTTGTCCACACAACTCAATGCCCGTGCTACTCCTTCAGAGACGGTGTAGGTGTCTAGGTTCTCTTTGTGGTATCCACCGCCGCCATAAACCTTGTCCCCGTCGTGCACAGGTGTTCCGTCGGGTAGGTTGATCGCCGACTCGGCAGGATTCCAGGAAGTCCCGTGTGGCCACACAACCGGATAGCGACTTTCAATTTGGGGATCGTGCAGATAGATACAGTCCCCCTCGATAATCACGATCCCGAACACCTCAGCATCTAAGCCGTCACCGGTGACGTTACCTTCGATTACAGGGCCGTCAACACTCCCGCTGCAAGCCGAAAGCAGCAACACACCAGCAAAGCACACTAACAGGAAATCTCTTAGAGATGGGTCCCGCCCGGCGATCCGGCTGTCCTATTCTTCGAACTCGAGAGGGTCGCCTTCGGCGAGTTTCAGCGCCTCCTGTGCGGCCTCGGCGCGGTCGCCGGCGGTGATCCGGGCCCGGTCGGTGAGGAGGGTCACGCGGTTCTCCA
>JAPPKR010000013.1 GCA_028819835.1 bacterium
ACCCCCAACAACCCCCCCACCTCCAACCCCCCAACCCCCTCCTTTCAACACACACACCCTTAACCCCCTGGGGCACCGGCCCGCCCCGCCCCCTCTTCTCTTTAAGGGCTAGTCCAGGCCCGGCACCGGGGGGTTGCGAAGGTCCACGAGGTCTCCGACGTGGCGGCCGACCTGCTCCGGAGATCCGGGGGATGTGAAGACGTAGAAGCGGTCGTTCACCACGGCTTCCAGCACCATCTCCGCCACCTCCGCCGGGGAATTCCCGAGCTCCAATCCGGTGCGTAGCTGAGCCTGAAGCCGCTCGGCTTCTTCCGAAGAGGGCTGGCTGGGTTCGGACTCTGATCGGGGTCGGAGGCGCTCGGTGTCCCAGATTCGGGTGTTCACCGCCGCCGGGCAGAGAAGCGAGACTCCGATCGGCGCGCCGGCGGTACGCAGTTCCGCGTAGAGGGTGTGACTGATGGCCACCACCGCGTGCTTGGAGGCCGCATAGGCGCCCAGCCGCCATGGGGTCATCTCCCGGCCGGCGATCAGACCGGCCATCGAGGCGGTGTTCACCACGTGGCCCTCCCTGCCGCTCTCCAGCATCCGGGGTATGAAAGAGCGAACGCCGTTGATCACCCCCCACAGGTTGACCCCCAGCACCCACTCCCATTCGGGGACGTCCACTTCCCAGATGGTTCCCATGGGCCCCACGCCGGCGTTGTTGCAGAGTACCCCCACTTCGCCGAACTCTTCGAAGACGAGGTCCGCCAGTTCCTCCACCGAGGAAGGATCCGAGACGTCGGTTGGGACCACCCTGACCGGACAGGGAAAACTTGGATCGGCTGCCAACTCGTCCAAGGCTGCGGCGTCGACATCCGCCGCTACGAGGGTCATGCCCTCGGTGGAGAAGCGGCGCGCCATCGCACGCCCGATCCCCGAGGCCGCTCCAGTGATCACCGCGGTCCGGCCCGCCAAATTCAACATGCCTTCACAAAAACTAGCCTGAAGAGCCAAGAAATCCTTGGATGACGGGCGGGCAGAAAATTACACGACTAGCTTGAAACCGAGTACCTTTATTTCTTTCGAGAAGAAACCCGAAAACCCACGAAAAGGAGTCATGATCCAATGAATATCCCAAGAAGCCGTTTGTGGGCCGTGGCGCTCCTGCTGGCTATGGTGGCCGCCGCCTGCGGAGCCGATGACACGGCGGACGACACCGCCGCGGACGATGCAGCCAGAGCCGCCGCTGAAGCGGCCGCCTCCGAGGCAGCGGCTGAGGCAGCCCAGGCTGAGGCCGAAGCCGAAGCTGCAGCCGCGGCCGCGTCGACCGCAGAGGCGGAAGCCGCAGACGCCCAGGCCGCCTTGACCGAAGCCCAGGAGGAGTTGCAGGCCACGATGCAGGCAGCCTCCGAGGGTGACGAGGCCGCGCAGGCCGCGTTGGCCGAAGCGGAAGCCGCGTTGGCGGAAGCGGAAGCCGCGGCAGCCGAAGCCGAAGCGGCCCTGGCGGAAGCCCAAGCCGAGGTGGTGGAAGCCGCGCCCGAGATGGTCCAGGACCGGATGGTCGTCCTGCTGCCGGCATTGCGCGGTGAAGACTGGCTCTGCCCCAACTGCAGCCTGGGCGCATTGCTGAACCTCCAGCCGCTGTATGAGCCTCTCATCTACCACGACTTCGTGACCGGCGAGATTGTTGAAGGAGAGGGCCGGCTGGCAAAGTCCTGGTCGCGCAGTGACGACTTCACCGAGTTCGTCTTCGAAATCCATGAGGGCGTCCAGTTCCACCAGGGTTGGGGAGAGTTGACTACCGACGACATCGTCTTCAGTCACGCGCTCGCCATCCGGGAAGGCACCAACAGCCCGGCTGCGGCCGTGTTGAGCAGGGTCGCGGTGGAGGTCATAGACGACTACAACTTCAAGCTTGTATCGGTCGACGGCCTACCGGCGCCCGAGCTCCTGCCCGCCCTGAGCGAGATGGCGCTCAGTTTCCCGATCACTTCTCGCGCCTACATCGAGGAAGTCGGGGAAGACGCCGCGGCGCTGCACCCGATCGGCGCCGGGCCCTATCAGTTCAAGAGCCACACTCCGGGAGTCGAGTTGGTGTTCGAGGCGTTCGACGAGCACTATGCCCGGCCGCCCTCCATCAGTGAAGTGGTCCGGAAGGCCGTGCCTGAGTTCAACACCAGGCTGGCCATGCTGGCGGTGGGCGACGCCGACCTGATGACCCTCAGCGCCGAGCAGATTCCCACGGCCGAAGCGGCCAGGCTGGGAATCCAGTCCCTCCCCAACCAGAGCATGCCCACGATCTACTTGACGGGTAACTACGTGAACCCGGCAGGGGCGGCGGCGGAGAATCCGCCTCCCTGGAGCGACTACGCCAACCCGGGCAACGCCAAGTTGATCCGTGAGGCGCTGTCGCTGGCGATCGACCGCCAGGAGATCGTGGACTTCGTGCTGGCCGGCAGGGGGACCACCGATAATGCGTGCGTCCACTCCTGGTGGCCGCACTTCCCAGGTTTCGACCCGAACTGCGAACCGGATCCGCACGATCCCGACCGGGCGGTGGCGCTGCTGGCCGAGGCCGGCTACGCCAGCCCCGGCGATCTGGAGATCACCATCGACTTCGCCCAGCACCCGGGACGGCCCTGGTGCGGCAATGTGGCCCAAGCCGTGGCCCAGCAATGGACCAACCTTGGTATCTCGGTCAACACCCAGTTCACCGAGTACGGGATAGTCGAAGGGCTGACCAGCACCCGGGAAGCCAACTTCGCGTTCTGCTACCCGCCTCCGGTCTACAACTCGGGGACCCAGTTGTGGAGCTTCTACAGCCGGACCACCGACCGCCTCTCCTACTCCGGAGAGTCGGAGGAACTCGACCGGTTGATCAACGAGGCCCTAACCGGTGAGGGTGGAACGGACGAGGAGAAGGAGACCACCGCGGGAGCGTTGTTCGACTTCGCGTATGAGAACCATCTCGGTCTCGCCATTGCCTTCGCCGACCTGCTCTATGCCAAGGACGCGTGTCTGCAGTGGGACAGCCTGCCGGGTACGGTGGCGTTCTACGTTCACAACTACGAGTTCATGAACTTCACCTGCTAATCCACCGGAAGTAACCGATCAAAGTTGGCGGGCGTCCCCCCGGGGCGCTCGCCAACTGTTTTAAGGAGGGTTTGCGAGAGCCCGTCGCCGGTTGCACGCAAGAGCTGGGAAACTGTTCCCTATGTCGCGAAAACCGGCCCCGGTTCTCCTCACCCATCGGGCCCATCCCCCGCCGCCACCACCACCGGTTCGAACGCGGTCCACCAGCCCTATTTAGGGACCCGTTCGAAGATATGACCTCCTGCCCACCTGGGGCGTTCCTTGGTGCGGTCAGGCGACGTCGGAACGGACCGGGAGATGTTCGACCCCATCAATGTGCATCGCGCCTGTGACAGCAGTCAAGCTCGCCGCCGGCTTTTCTTTTTCCTTCTTTTCGCGACCTCCGCTCCCATCCCTACCCGCGGATCCTTCAATTGGGGGGTGTGACCAGGCCTTCGGCGAGGAGTTCCCGGAAACGGTTGATGGAAACCTCGACCCCCTCTTCCATGGAGAGGTATTCCACCCCGCCCAACAAGCGGTCCAGGCCCGACCCGTCGTAGTGGTCGGGCAGGGGAAGGGGATCCCCGCCGTAGGTGATCTCGCTTCCCGGCACTTCGTCCGAGATGAGAGAGATCACGTCGGCGATCCGGACGCAGGGGCCGCCCAGGTTGTAGAAGTGAGCGCCTTCCGCCCCGGCCCGGGCCGCGGCGATGAACAACCGGGCGACCTCCCCGGCGTGCTGGAAGGTGGAAGCTCCTGCGAAGGGGATGCGATAAGGCGTGCCTGCCGCCGCGGCTACCATCGCCTGGGTGGGAGCGGACGTCAATCCCTGGTCCCGTCCCACGCCGTAGACGGAGCACGGGCGGAGGCACACCGACGACACCCCGTGGTCGGCGGCGTAGACCCTGGCCGAGCGCTCGTTGGCCTGCTTGTAGGCGCCGTACAGGGTGCTCGGGGCCAGGGGAGAGTCGTCCGCCACGCCATCCGGGTACAGGTCGGGGGGACCGTACACCGCCACCGAACTGGCGTATGCCAGCCCGGCGACGGAGGAGCGGCGGGCGGCTTCCAGCACATTGATGGTGCCGACCACGTTCACCTGCGCCCCTCCCACGGGATCGGCCTGGCAGAAGGGAATCTGCAAAGCAGCGAGATGGACAATATGAGTTATCCCCTCGGTGGCCACTATCCCCAGGACCGATGCGGTGTCGGTGATGTCACCCTGCAGGAGGGTCATTGACCCCTGCCGGTCGGTGAGCAGGCGCAAGCGGCGATGGTCCGTGGAGAGGTCGAGGCCCACGGCCTCCGTCCCTTCCCGATCCAAGAGGTGCATGGCCCATGAGCCGATGCAGCCGGCCGATCCGGTTATGAGGAATCTCTCACGCGAACCCATTTGTGTCCCTTCCGAGCCGATACACCGAGGTGATGCCCGTCATGATAAAGAGCCCTCCGCATCCACCCTCCCACTCCGCCCGTGGAACCTGTTACCGGCCCCCTTGCAGAGCGCCGGCCAGGAAGGAGGCCATCTCGGCGCGGGAGACATCCTCGGAGGGACAGTAGAAGAGCAGCGTCTCGGCATCGGCCTCCGCCGAGGGCGCCTGGCATCCCAGGGTTATGCCCGAGGCGTACAGGGCTTCCACGGCGCCGGCGTAGAAGGCGTCCGGCGAAACGTCGTCGAACACCCCGGTGGGCTCGGCGGTGGGGATTCCGAAAGTCCTGACCAGGAATACCGCCATCTCCCCCCGGGTGACGCTCCCGTCCGGCCTGAAGGAACCATCGCCGTATCCGACCGTGATCCCCCTGGCAGCCAACTGCTCCACAAAGGGAGCGAACCAGTCCTGTGGCGACACATCAGCGAACACCCGGTCACCGGAGAGCGTCAGCCCATCCCAGGGGGGCTCGGCGCCCAGCGCGCCCTGGGGCGCCGGGGACCCACTCCCCAGGGACCGCACCAAAAAGGCGCTCATCTCGGCCCTGCTGACCGGCCGGTCCGGACAGAATAGACGGACGCCGCATCCCTGCGTGATTCCCCGGGAAGCGATGGTCTCTATGTCCTGTTCATGGACGAGACCGTCATCATCGAGGAAACGACCCGATTCCCGGGTGTCGACGCTCACCACGAAGGAGTCGGCGTCAGCGCTGACCACCTGGATCAGGGTCTCCCCCAACCGGATCTTCTCGTCGATCGAGATCACGTGGTCCACCGCCCCGAAAACACTGGGCGCCACGGCTTGGGAGACCCTCGTCCAAACCGCGAAACAAGGCCAGTGGGGAAGCCAGGACCTCGCCCTCGACTCGCAGGCCTGCCGGCGCTGATCGATCTCGTACACCTCCACCCCCACCTTGTGCACCCCGGCGTCCAGGCCGGACAGCCTCCTGACCCCCAACACGTAGAAGTGGCCGTCTCCCACCGCATTCGTTTCTTCCGCCTCGGTGCCGTCGACGATCTGGGCCGGTATCACCACCATCTGCGCTAGGCCTGCGGCCGCTCCCCCCCGATGGAGTCGATAGGTCTCCTTGCCGCCCCGGTAGATCTCCACCGAGGAGGGGTCGATCCACCCGGCCGAATACCGGTGGTAGA
>JAPPKR010000283.1 GCA_028819835.1 bacterium
CGACTGGAACCGCCAGTTGGAGGTGAATGTCACCGGCTCGTTCGTGTTCGCCCGGACCGTCGGCGCCCACCTGCGGGAGCACGGAGGCGGAGCGGTGGTGAATGTGAGTTCCAACTGCGGCAAGGCCGGTTACCCGAACATGGCCGCCTACAACGCCTCCAAGGCGGCGGTGCTGGGACTGACCCGGTCACTGTCGATGGAGTGGGCCACAGACGCCATCAACGTCAATGCCGTATGTCCGGGAGGGGTGGACACGCAAATGCTGGTCGGCGTGGCGGACTGGCTCTCTCCCCGCCTGGGCGTGCCGGCCGATGAGCTCCTGGGACAGATGGGACCCGCCCAACTGGGCCGGCGGATCGAACCCGTGGAGGTGGGGCGGGTGATAGCCTTTCTCCTCTCCGACGAGGCGCTGATCATCAGGGGCCAGTCGATCAGCATCGACGGCGGCGACACCCCTTACTGAGGTAAAGAATGGTGCAAGACCTGTGGGATGACCGATCGGCCCCGGCGGCCTCCGACCCCCTGGCCGAGTGCGTGTACGGCTCCCGGCTGATCGGGTCCGACCCGGCCCTGGTGCTCCACGGCGGAGGCAACAGTTCGGTCAAGACGCCGTATCCGGACATCACCGGCGAAGAGGTGGAGACCCTCTGGGTGAAGGGATCGGGATGGGACCTGGCCACCATCGAGAAGGCCGGCTTCGCTCCCCTACCCATCCATCGACTCCGCCAACTGCTGGACCTGGACAGTCTTTCGGACATCGAGATGATGCGGGAACTGTCGGCAGCGCGACTCGACCCCGCGGCGCCCCAGCCGTCGGTGGAGTCGCTGCTTCACGCCCTCATCCCCCATCGCGCGGTCCAGCACAGCCACGCCGATGTGATCGTCACCCTCACCAATCTCGCGGACGGCGCCGACCGGGTGCGGAAGGTCCTGGGCGACGGGGTCCTGATCGTTCCCTACGTGATGCCCGGTTTCGACCTGGCCCGGGTGGTCCGTGACATGTGGCCCTCCGGCGGAGACGGCTCGACAGGCATGGTGCTGATGAACCACGGACTCTTCACCTACGGTGACACCACCCGGAAGGCCTATCGCCGCCATCTGGACCTGATCACCCGGGCCGCCCGGTGGCTGGAGACCCACGCGCCCCACCGTCCTGCGGAAGGACGTCCGCTGGGCCGGGTGGACCCGGTGGAACTGGCGCGGATCAGAACGGAGATCTCCCGGACGGCGGGCCGTCCCATGATCTCGGTGCGCCACGCCTCGGCGGAGGTGGCCCGCTTCGTCGGCCGGTCGGACCTCTCCTCGGTGGCGACCCGCGGGCCGCTCACCCCCGACCACGTCATCCGGACCAAGCGCATCCCCATGGTGGGCCGGGACGTGGCCGGCTACGCCGACCAATACCGGCTCTACTACCAGCGCAACCTCCACCGGGCCCGGGGGGAGACCACCATGCTGGATCCCGCTCCCCGGGTGGTGGTGGATCCCGAGATAGGGATGCTGGCGGTGGGCGCCACGGCCGCGGAATCACAGATCGCCTCCGACATCTACCACCACACCATGCCGGTGCTCACCAGAGCCGAAGACCACCTGGGCGGGTACGCGGCCCTCCCCGAGGGGGACCTCTTCGAAGTGGAGTACTGGGAGTTGGAGCAGGCCAAGCTCCGGCGGCGGGGCGCCTCTCCCGAACACGCCGGAATGGCGGCGCTGGTGACCGGTGCGGCCTCGGGCATCGGGCGGGCCTGCGCGGAGGAGTTGATGCAACAGGGAGCGGCAGTCACCGGCCTGGACCTCTCCCCCGGGGTGGTCGAAGCCTTCGACTCACCCGCCTGGCTGGGGGTCCCCTGCGACGTGACCGACCCCGCCGCCCAGGCCCAGGCGGTGGAAAGAGCCGTGGAGCGCTTTGGCGGGATCGACATCGTGGTGGTGTGCGCCGGTATTTTCGGGGGCGTCTCCCCGATCGCCGAACTGGACGCCTCCGAGTGGCGGAGGGTGATGGCGGTCAATGTCGACGCGGCGGCCGACCTGCTGTCGGGGGTCCACCCGTTCCTGCGGCTCTCGCCGGCCGGAGGAAGGGTGGTGGTGGTCTCCACCAGAAACGTCCCCGCGCCCGGGCCGGGAGCGGCGGCCTACTCGTCCTCCAAGGCGGCCCTCACCCAGTTGGGGCGGGTGGCCGCCCTGGAGTGGGCCTCCGACGGAATCCGAGTCAACATCGTCAATCCCGACGCGGTGTTCGACACCGGAATCTGGAACGAGGAACTGCTGGCCACCCGCGCCGCCCACTACGGCATCGACGTGGAGTCCTACAAGCGCCGGAACCTGCTGGGGACCCCGGTCACCTCCGCCCAGGTGGCCGCGGTGGTCGCCGAATTGGTGAGTGACCGCTTCTCGGCCACCACCGGCGCCCAGATACCGATCGACGGTGGCAATGAAAGGGTGGTTTGAACCATGCATCTTCCTGTTTTGAATGTTGCGGCATCGGACATCCCCGAGCGGATGCTGGTGGTGGGCGATCCCGACCGCGCCCTCCGGGTGGCCGCCCGGTTGGAGGACCGCGTCGAGGTCGGGCGCTTCCGCGAATACGTGACCCTGGCTGGCAGGCACCGGGGGGTCGAGGTGGGGGTGGTCTCCCATGGGGTGGGCGCGGCGGGCGCGGCGGTCTGCTTCGACGAACTCTTCCAGGCGGGTGTCCGGCGGGTGATCCGGGCCGGGAGTTGCGGAGGGATGCAGGACGACGTCCTCGACGGTCATCTGGTGATCGTCACCGCTGCGGTGCGCAACGACGGGCTCACCCCCCAGTTGGTGCCGGAGGGTTATCCCGCCGCCGCCTCACCCGACATCGTGGCCGCACTCCGCCGGGCGGCGCAGGGGAGCGAGAACATCCACGAGGGCGTCGCCCTCACCAACGCGGTGTTCTACAGCAATGAGATCATGGGCTCCAACCTGGGTTTGTGGCAGAAGGCCGGAGTGAAAGCGGTGGAGATGGAGTGCGCGGCGCTGTTCGTCATGGCCGGCCTGGCGGGACGGGAATGCGGCGCCATCCTGACGGTGGACGGGAACCCGCTGGTGGAACGGGACGAGGAGATGACCGGCTACGACCCCCACCGCGAGGTGGTGAGGGAAGCGGTGGGCCGGATGATCGGGATTGCGCTCGACGCCCTGGTGGCCGACCCTCCCTGACCCGAAGGACCGAGTTACCCGACGCCGTCGGAGTTGGACTGGTGGTAGCCCAGGATCAGCAACTCCGTGGCGACATCCACCCTGCGGAGAGTCGTTCCCGCCGGTGCGTGGAGGACCACGGGGGCGAAGTTGAGAATGGAGGTCACCCCCAACTTCACCAGCAGGTCGACAACCCCCTGGGCGGCGGGAGCGGGAGTTGCGATCACACCGATCGACACCTCCTGGGAGCGGACATCCTCGGCTAGGCTGTCGGGGTGGCGGATGACCAGGTCCCCCACACTCTCTCCGATCTTTCCGGGATCGGTGTCATACACCCCCGCCAGGATCAGCCCTCGACTGGCGAATCCCTGGTAGTGGGCCAGAGCCATCCCGAGGTTCCCCATCCCCACTATGACGATGGTCAGAGGAACGTCAAGGCCCAGGGCGGCGCCGATTTGGGAGACCAGCGACTGGATGTCGTACCCCACCCCCCGGCGGCCCTCGCATTCCAGGTACCAGAAGTCCTTCCGCACCTTGGCCGCATTGATGCTGAGGGCCGCGGCGATCTCCCCTGACGACACCGTCTCCTGGTCGACGGGGAGTTGGTCCAGACACCGCAGGTAAAGCGGCAACCGCGAGACCGTGGCGTGAGGGATAGCCGGTCTAGCCATCCCCGAAATCCTACACCTGGCCGCCCTGCCGGGATCCCCCCTCCGTCCGCCCCGGGCGTACGCAACCGGGAGGAGATGGGATGGACGCCAACCCCCGCGGCGACCGGCGGCGGGAGGAGCCCAGGTGAAGGCTATCTTTTGAGATGATGAACGGCGCTGACGTGTTGGTGGTTGGGGGAGGCCCGGCCGGGTCGGCCGCCGCCTATTGGCTGGCTCGGGACGGACACGCCGTCACGGTCGTGGAGCGCAAGTCCTTTCCCCGCGACAAGACCTGCGGCGACGGTCTGACGCCGCGGGCCGTCTACCAACTCGACGAGATGGGATTCGACTTCTCGGCGCCGGGATTTCACCGTGTGACGGGACTGCGCTCCTATGCCGGAGACAAGCTGATGCTGGAGATGTCCTGGCCCGATCACTCCCGGTTTCCCGACTGGGGAGGAGTGATCCGCCGCCGTGAACTAGACCAGCAGGTCGCCGACCTGGCCCGCCGCCAGGGGGTGGCTGTCCTGGAACAGACCGAGGCCCGCCCGTTGGTGGACAACGGGGCGTTGGAGGGGGTGGAACTGCGCTCCAACGGGTCGGTGGAGACGGTCAGACCCAGTGTGGTGATCGTGGCCGACGGGGCCCTCAACCGGTTCGGGCGTCATCTGGGGGTGACCCGCCGGAAGGACTACCCCCTGGGATTGGCGGCCCGCGGCTATTACCGCAGCCCCCGCTCGTCCGATCCGTTCCTGGAGAGCCAACTGGACATCCGCGACGGCGCGGGAGCCACCATGCCCGGCTACGGCTGGGTGTTTCCCCTGGGTGACGGGACGGTCAATGTGGGAGTGGGACTCCTCTCCACGTTCAAGCGGTGGAAGCAGACCAACACCACCAAGATGATGGCGGACTGGGTCGACGCCGCCCCCGGGTACTGGGGACTTTCCGAGGAGACCCGTCTCACCGATCCGGTGGGCGGCGCCCTGCAGATGTCGTTCTCCCGTTCCCCGCTGGCCGGACCCAACTGGCTGGTAATCGGGGACGCGGCGGCTGCGATCAACCCCTGGAACGGAGAGGGAATCGCCTACGCCTACGAGACGGGGCGCATCGCCGCGGAACTGGCCGGACAGGCGGTGGCCGAGGGGGACTCCGAGGCGCTGGCGCGATACCCCGGTTACCTGGACCGGGAGTACGGCCTCTACTACCGCACAGCGCGCATCTTCGTGAAGCTGATCGGACGCCCGGCGGTGATGCGGACCCTCGCCCACACGGGCTTGCGCAACCGTCCCCTCATGGAGTGGACCCTGAAGGTGATGGCGAACCTCCTGGAAGAGGACGAAAGAGGGATCGGTGAGGAGGTGTTCCGCGCCCTGCAGAGACTGGCCCGCGCCGTCCCGGTGGGCTGAAAAAGGCCTTTTCGGGATTTGGCGGGCAGCCAGGCCCGTTAACATGCGTGCTGGTGGTTCGAGGCGAATCAGGGCGCCGCTCATCGGGTGTTGCTGCAGAACCCTGTCTTAACAAGTCGCGGAAGGGCATTGAGTAACAATGGCAAGAAAATACCGGTTGGAACCCGAAGGCGAAGGCCTCTACCGGGTGATCGCTGCGAGGGATTTCAAGACCTCCCGGGGCCAGTATCCGGAAGTCAGAGAGGGTGATCGTGGAGGACTGGTCTCAGGACCCTACAACCTGTCCCAAAGGGGAAGGTGCTGGATCGAGGAGGGCGCCAAGGTGATCGACCAGGCCAAGGTGCTGAAGGA
>JAPPKR010000038.1 GCA_028819835.1 bacterium
CGGTCCGGGGAATGGAAGCCGAAGGAGAGGAAAAGGCCCGCCTCGAGTCGGAGGCCATCCGCTCCCAGGCGCAAATCCTCGGGTCCCAGCGGATTCTCCTCCCCACCCGGGGCGGCGTGAACAGCGTCTTTGCCGCCAGACAGATCGGCCGCCTGTTCAAGGACGCGGAGGTGACGGTCCTTGAGGTCAGCGGATCCTCGGGAGGATGGTGGAAGCGCCTGATCGGCAAAGAGGTCGAGGCGCAGACCGGTCCCGAGGCGGCGATCAGGGCTTTGGAAGGCGAGGAGCACCGCCTGATCAGAAGACGGGAGCGCGATCCGGCGGACGCCATCCTCAAGGAGGCGAATCTCGGCTATGACCTGGTGGTGCTGGGGGCCCCGGAGCACACCGGGGAGTCGGAGGTGTTCTCGACCGTCATCGACCGGGTACTGGCCCGCCTGGAGCTTCCCACCCTGATTTTCCGATACCCCGAGCCTCCCGACGGACTCACCGACCCCATAGCCGAGGTGCGAAGAGTGCTGCTGTCGGTGGAGGCGAATCCGGCCTCACGCGCCGCTGCGGAGGTGGCTTACTCCCTGGCCGCCCACAATGACGGAATGGTGTTCGCGCTGCACCTGATCAACGAGACCGCCGACGGCCCCTACTACTTCGACATGAAGGCCAGCGCCCAGAACTTCATGGCCGGCCGCGACCTGGTGGAGGAGTCGGTGGAATACGGACAGCGCCTGGGCGCCAGGGTCCACGCCGATGTCCGGCCGGTGGCCCAACCCGAGGGAGAACTCACCAACACCGCCAACTCCGAGAACTGGGATCTGCTGGTGGTGGGCGCCGCCAACCGGCCCCTCACCAACCGGCCGTTCTTCGGCTACGGGATGTCCTTCATCCTCAAGAACGTCACCATCCCGCTGGTGATAGTGGCCGTTCCGGCATCCTCTCACCTCACCGCGCACCGCTAAGCCGGCGGTGCGGGAATTCCTGGTCGAACTGCTGGAGGGATGGGGGGTGGCCGACCCGGTGGCGGTGGCATTGATCTCGGCGCTTCCCGTACTCGAACTGAGGGGAGGCATTCCCTTTGGGAGGCTTGTGCTGGAGATGGGGTCTCTTCCCACCTGGATCTGGGCGGTGGTCGGCAACCTTGCGCCGCTGCCTCTGGTGTTCTGGCTGCTGGGGGTGGTCGACGGATACTGCACGCCCTACCGCCTCGCCTGGCTCCGCCGGTTGCTGGACCGCCTCTACGCCCACACCCGCCGTCGGCACAACGCCCGGTTCCTCCGGCTCCGGGACCTGGCTCTGCTGGTGGTGGTCTCCATCCCTCTGCCGCTCACCGGAGGGTGGAGCGGAGTGCTGGCCGCCTACGTTTTCGGGGTCCCCTTCCGCCGAGCCTCCTGGCTGATCGCCACCGGGGTGGTGGTGGCCGGCACCGCGGTGCTGGCCCTGGTGGATGCAGGCCTGGTGATCTGGCAGTGAGACCGCCGAACGAGGGTCCGCTTCCCGTGCCGTGGCCCCAAAGTTCGAGCCGCTTGGAAGCAACCCGGCGGACAGACCGGCTACAGTTAGGATCGAATCCCACCGACCCGCGGAGAGCAGCAACGTGTCCTCGATCACCTTTGAAAACGTCGGAAAGGTCTATCCGGGAGGGACCCGGGCGATAACCGACGTCAGCCTTGATGTTGCGGACGGAGAATTCGTGGTGCTGGTCGGCCCGTCCGGGTGCGGCAAGTCAACCCTCCTGCGCATGGTGGCCGGCTTGGAGGAGGTCACCGAAGGGGTCCTGCGGATCGGGGAGAAGGTGGTGAACGACGTGTCGCCCAAGGACCGCGACATCGCCATGGTCTTCCAGAACTACGCCCTCTATCCCCACATGAGCGTGTTTGACAACATGGCGTTCGGTTTGAAGATGCGCCGCATGCCCCGCGATGAGATCCGCCGCAGGGTGGACGAGGCCGCGGCCATCCTGGAGATCTCCGAACTGATGGACAGAAAGCCCAAGTCGCTGTCGGGAGGGCAGAGACAGCGGGTGGCGATGGGCAGGGCGATCGTGCGGGAGCCGGTCGCCTTCCTCATGGATGAGCCCCTCTCCAACCTTGACGCCAAGCTTCGGGTCCAGATGCGTTCGGAACTGGGACTCCTCCACAACCGACTGAAGACCACGACACTCTACGTGACCCACGATCAGGTGGAGGCGATGACCATGGGGGACAGGGTGGCGGTGCTTCGCAAAGCCGGCGAGCAGCAGACCAACCTGCAGCAGATCGACACTCCCCGGGTTCTCTACGACCATCCCGCCAACCTGTTCGTGGCGGGATTCATCGGGTCGCCTTCCATGAACTTTGTATACGGGACCATCACGACCAACGGAACCGGGGGCTCCCTCTCCTTCGCGGACGAGGAGGTTCCTCTGAACAGGGCGGTGCTCTCCAGCCACCCCCGTCTGGCTTCCCACGCGGGGACGCAGTTGGTGGTGGGAATCAGGCCCGAGGCGTTCGAGATCTCATCGGCGGCTTCCGGCGACGACGGCATGGCCACCATCACCGTAGGTGCAGACCTGGTGGAGCAGTTGGGATCCGAGGCCTATGTCCACTTCACGAAGCCCGCGCCGCCGGTCATCACCCCCGACATCCGCGAACTCCTCGAGGACGAGGGAAGCGACGTCTCCTCGCTGGGGGACAGCACCAAATTCGTCGCCCGGGTCAATCCCGACTTCGCGCCCCGCGGGGGAGAGCGCATCCGGTTGGTCGTGGATGTCTCCAAACTGCACTTCTTCGACAGCGACACGGGGATGGCCCTCAACTGACTCGATGCAGTTGAGATGAGGGGCTAGCCGTCGAGAACGCTCCAATTAGAGCGCCCCGCGCGTGCTTTTTCAACGTTGACAAAGCTCAGCAAGATGAAGCCCACCACGAAGAAGGAGATCAGCGAAAGCACCGCCGGTCGGCTGGAGCCCGTCATTTCGCGGAACGTGGCGAAGATTATCGGCCCCCAGATGGCGGAGAATTTGGTGAACACCGAGAAGAAGCCGAAAAACTCGGCGGAGGCTTGCTGGGGAATCATGGATCCGTACAGGCTGCGGCTGAGCGCCTGGGTGCCTCCCTGAACCAACCCGATCAACATGCCAACCACCAGCAGCGGATAGTTCTGACCCACCGGCAGGTAGTAGGCGGCTATCAGCACTCCGATCCAGATCACCAGGGCGAAGGCGATCGACCGTTTGGGCCCGATCCATTCGGAGAGCCGGCCGAACAGGAGGGCTCCGAAGAAGGCCGTGAACTGCACCACCAGCACAACGAGCGCGATGAAAGCGGTGCTTATCTCCAGGGTCTCGGAGGCGTAGATGGCGGAGATGTTGAAAACCGTCTGCACCCCGTCGATGTAGAACATGTACGCCACCACGAAAAGCAGCAGGTGTCGATGGCGCGACAACCTGGTGACGGTCGCCCAGGTGCGGCTGAACCCCAGGCGGACATAGGCCAGGGACCGGCTCTCGCTTTGCCGGAGGGACATGTCCTGGGCGGTCCCCACCTCCCTCAAACGCCGGAGTGCATACCAGGAGAAACCCGCCCACCACAATCCCGACCCGCCGATACCGATCCGGGCAGCCAGGGACTCCTCGACTCCGAAGGTGTCCGCGTAGAAGATGAACATCATGGCGAAGAGCAGGTAGATGCCCCCTCCTATGTACCCGAGGGCGTAACCCTTGGAGCTCACCCGATCGATGGTGTCGTCGGTGGTGATGAGCGGCAGGATGCCGTCGTAGAACACGTTGCCGGCCGCCAGTCCGAAGTGGGAAATCAAGAACATGATCATGGCCAGCAGAACGTCGCCGGTGGAGACGAAAGCGAAGCAGGTGGCGAACAGCGCCCCCCCGTAGGCGAACGCCTTCAAGAAGGTCAGCCTCCGGGCGCTGTAGTCCGCTATGGCTCCCAACACGGGCGTAATCAGAAACAGCACCAGGGAAATCAACCCGACCATGTAACCCCACAGGGATTCGGCGCTCAGACCCATCCACCCTTCTTCGGGGACGATGTACGACCCGAAATAGGAAGGCAGGATCCCGACTATTACCACAACAAAGGCCGAGTTGGCCCAGTCGTACATCGCCCAACCGAAGATGGTGCGCCGCTCGTTTCGCATCTGTTGCAACACAATACCCCCCACCCTTCGCCGGCCCGGTCGGCGGGGGCCCATCCCGACCACCGCCAGGGTTCCGGCCTCTTGGGAGGAATGCCACCCGGTGTGGTAATCTCCGCTCGGCCCTGTCCCGGTGGCCGGGCATTACTTGTATGTGTCTTTACCACCCCTCTCGGTTCTCCGGAGCACCATGGCCTTCCTGCTGGCGGGACTGAGTTCCCTCATATACGGGGTGTGCGACTTCTCCGGAGGGCTGGCCACCCGCCGGGCCCATGTGCTGGCGGTGACACTCTGGGCCAACGTTGTGGGGCTCGCCATCGCCATCCTGGTGGCTGTGATCGGTCACCAGGTGGAGGCTGCGTCGGTCACTGTGGCCGATCTGGCCTGGGGATTGGGGAGCGGAGTGGCCGGAGTGACCGGATTGGCCATCTATTTCCAGGGAATGGCCAGGGGTCAGATGGCGGTGGTGGCGCCGGTGTCGGCGGTCACCCTGGCTCTGGTCCCATTCCTGTTCGGAGTAGCGACGGGAGAACGCTACCCGCTCATGGCCTGGCTGGGCGTCCTGGTCGCCATGCCCGCCCTGTGGCTCACCGTCCAGACGCGGTCCTCGCAGAACCGTCCCGGGAAAGCCCTCTACGGCGTCGCTGCCGGGGTGACCTTCTCGGTGTTCCTGGTCGCCATCGCCCAGACCTCTCCCGAGTCGGGGCTGTGGCCGCTGGTGGCCATGCGTATAGGAGGACTTACCCTATTGACGGTCCTGGTGTTCAGCCGAGTTCTGTTCACCCCGGGAACCCGACCCGGCCTGCCCCCGGGAGCGCGCCTGCCGACCCTCATCGCAGGCGGCGACATCCTCGCCAACCTGGCATACCTGCTGGCGGTGAGAATCGGGCCGTTCGGCCTGGTCACGGTGGTCTCCACCTTCTATCCGGTGGTTATAGCCCTTCTGGCCAGGGTGGTGGAGAAGGAACGCATCTCGCCGCATCGGTTCCTGGGACTGGCGCTCACGGTGCTCTCACTAGTGCTGATAACCCGGTGATCATGACTCGACCCGGATCGTAGATGGCGTTCCTGCTGGCAGTCTTGACCTCCGTCTTCTACGGGGTGTTCGACTTCGCGGGGGGCATGGCCACCCGCCGGGGCCCGGTGCTGGCGGTTGCGGCATGGGCCAACACGGCGGGCCTGGGGCTGGCCTTCTTCATAGCGGCCGTCCACCATCTGGCGGTGGGCGCCACGGTGACCCTTGCCGACTTCTCCTGGGGATTGGTCAGCGGGGTGGCGGGGGTGGCCGGCGTGGTTTTTTACTTCCTGGGGCTAGCGAGAGGCAGGATGGCGGTGGTGGCGCCGGTGTCGGCGGTCACCCTGGCCCTGGTCCCCTTTCTCTTCGGGGTGGCGCTGGGAGAGCGTCATTCCCTGGTGTCCTGGCTGGGCGTC
>JAPPKR010000014.1 GCA_028819835.1 bacterium
TGAACCTGCGTGCCTCCTATCACCAGGAGACCGAGGAGATGGTCGAGCGTCTCACTGAAGACTTGGGCGTTACGAGAGTGGCGGTTCTGTACCAGAACGATTCCTATGGGCAGACCGGTCTCGATGGAGCGCTCCAGGCTTTGGAGCGCCGCGGTCTTTCTCCTGTGGCCTCTTGGTACTACCCGCGGAACACCAGTGCTGTAAAGAATGCCGTGCTGAACATCGTGGAAGCCGATCCCGAGGCGGTCATAATGATCGGGGCCTATTCACCGGTGGCCAAGACCATCAACCTGATGCGCCAAGACATTGATCCGGTGTTCATGACGGTCTCTTTCGTGGGCAGCAACGCATTGGCGGAAGAGTTGGGGTCTGATGGGACCGGCGTCTATGTCACTCAGGTGGTGCCCCTTCCCGGAGACACCGCTGTGCCCATGGTTTCCGCCTATCAGAACGCGCTGAAGGCATTCGACGCCGATGCGGCGCCGGGTTTCGTGTCGCTGGAAGGTTATCTGGCCGGACGTTTGGCCATCGCCGGCTTGCAGTTGTGCGGTTCCGAGGTCAGCCGGGAGTGTTTCCTGGGAGCCGTTCGCGACGCCGGGACGGTTGATCTTGATGGGATGAGTCTCCACTACGGACAAGACGACAATCAAGGTTCCGACGCCGTGTTTGTGACGGTTATCGGCGATGACGGGGAATATCACGTGGTTGAGAGTCTGGGAGAGAGACGATGACAGCACGAGTCGGCTCCGCTCCCCTGAAGGTGATCGTGGCCTTGTCGCTGGTTGTCACTCTGGCCTCGGTGGGGGATGGCTGGCCACTGGCGATCTGACCGGCGACGAAGCTCCAGATGCAGATGTCCAGGCTCTGGCCGCCGTTTTGGAGGTTTCCCGGCATTCCAATGCTCTGGCGTTGATCGGTTCGGTCGAGACGAACCTAAATATGACGAGAGAGAGTGTGATCGCTTCGAGGACAGCCGTAGCAGAGCACAAGACCCGGCTTTCCGAACAACTGGCCGTCCTTGATGGCGGGAGATATGCCACAAGGATGGAGAAAATCAGAGAGCAAGTCGGACTGCTGGTCTCCAACGTTGATCGCATAGAGGCGGGACGTCCCGATCTTCTGAGGTCGTTGCTTGCTGGAACGCGTAACAGCCAAGAGTTGAACATGCTCACTGTACGCGAGCTCCAGCCGGCGCTCAACACCAGCGTGGACAACCAGTTTTACTACATGATGACCGGCAGGAGCGAATTCAGGGATGCAGCCACAGGTGATCCGATGAATCGGGAAGAATTGCTGCGTTATCACCATTTGGCCTCCTTGCAGCGTTCGGTGACAGTAGGGCACCTGATCTTGGCGGCCGCCTACCGGATGCCGAATCCACCTCTGGTCACAAACGTTGAGGGTGGGTTCGTTTCCGCCGCTCAACGCGCCAGGAGAGACATCGAATACCTCTCCGCGCACGGCGGACCGGACATAGACGCATCGGTCATTCCTCTTGCCGAGAGGCTGTTCCAAATAGACGCCACCGGATCAACCACTTTTGACGAGATAAGGACAAGGCTGTCAAGGGCGGTGTTGGAGCGGGAATTGATCGCCATCAACCATCAGGTGCAGGACAGACTCGATACAGAGATCGATGGTCTTGTCGAGGAGATCAAACAGGCCGCAGCGGTTTCCGCAGATGAGACCGAGCAGGCGGCTTCCACCGCGCAGGCCGTGCTGATAGGCATAGCTATCGCAGGCATCATCGCCACCCTGGTGGGCGTTCGCCACCTCAAGCCGAGGAGCGCGGCCGGCGGAGACTGAGGCCATGCCCTCCAGTAGGGATCCTGGCTAAGTCTTCAGACACTCCGGAACCCCACCGGTGATCCCGTGCAGAGATGCTAGAGCTTCAGTCGCTCCGCTAGTTGGACGGCGTTCAGGGCCGCTCCCTTGCGGAGGTTGTCTCCCACTGCCCACAAGTTGATCCCCCCTGGGGCTCCCACCGTCTCCCGTACCCGGCCGACCAGGGTGCGGTCCCGCCCGGCGCTGTCGAGAGGGGTGGGCGGGATGTCCTCCCAGACCTCCACTCCGGGAGCGGCGGAGAGGATTCGCACCGCCTCGTCCCGGTCGATGGGGCGTTCGAACCACACGGAGGCGGCCAATCCGTGCCCGACCATCACGGGCACTCTCACGCAGGTGGGTTCAACGTCCAACCCCGGAAGGTCGAGAATCTTGCGGGACTCGTTGACCAGCTTCCACTCCTCGTCGGTATAGCCCCGTCGGGCCTCCGAGCCTGCCAGGGGCAGCACGTTGAAACCGATGGGGCGACTGTAAACCTCGGTCCCCGGATCGGTCCACCGTCCCTGTGCCAAAGCTGACCGATCATCCCGAAAGTGCTCTATCTGATCGGACAGTTCGGCCATCCCCTTCTGGCCCGAGCCTGAGACCGACTGATAGGAGGTGGCCACCATCGAACGGAGTCCGGCTGCCCGGTGGAGAGGGGCGACCGCCATCATCAGCACCATGGTGGTGCAGTTGGGGTTGGCGACCACTCCCTGGTGTGACTCCAAGGCATGGTCGTTCACATCCGCCACCACCAGCGGAACCCGGGGGTCCATCCGGAAACGGGACGAGTTGTCGATCACCACCGCCCCGGCTTCCACGAACCGCGGGCCATGGGTCTCCGACCGGGAGGCGCCCGCCGAGAAGATCGCAATCTCGACGCCTCCGGGATCGGCCTCATCCAGGTCCTCCACCTCCACCTCGCCCCAGGCCGTGGAGACCTTCTTCCCGGCCGAGCGCGCCGAGGCCATGAGACGCAGGCGGCCAATCGGGAAATCCCGTTCGGCGAGGATGTCCAGCGCAGTCCGGCCCACTGCTCCAGTGGCGCCCACTAGGGCAAGGTCGATGCTCATGCCCCTCTTTCCTCCCGGATCAATGGTGGGCGAAACTCGCGGTGGAGTACCTGCACGGCCTTCTGCATCTGGGATTGTTCCACCACGCAGGAGATCCTGATGGTGGAGGTGGAGATCATCTCGATATTGATGCCCGCCTCGCCCAAGGTTCGGAATACCCGGGCCGCTACGCCCGGTTCGGTCTTCATTCCTGCTCCAATCAGTGAGACCTTGGCTATGTCGTTGCGGATCTCCACGCCGGACGCTCTCACATGCCGACCCACCAGCCTGACCACCTCCTCGGCCCATTCCATCGAACTCTTGGGGATGGTGAAGCTGATGTCGGACAGGCCCTCGCGGGAAACGTTCTGGACGATCATGTCGACGTTCACGCTCGCCTCCGCCAGCGGTTCGAAGATCGAGGCCGCGACGCCGGGTTGGTCGGGAACTTCCCGTAGGGTGATCTTCGCCTCCGAGGAGTCGTGGGCGATTCCGCTGACTATGGCTTGTTCCATGCGCTCCATCTCGGTGGCCTTTCTAATCCAGGTGCCGGGTGAATCCGTAAAGGAGGATCGTACGTGGATGGGGACGCCGTATCGGCGACCAACCTCCACCGCCCTGGGAACGAGCACTCCCGCTCCCCCGGCGGCCAACTCCATCATCTCCTCATAGGAGATCTCTTCCAGTTTCTGCGCCTCGGAGACTATCCGGGGATCGGCGGTCATCACCCCCGGCACATCAGTGTAGATCTCGGCGACATCTCCTCCCAAGGCAGCGGCCAGCGCCACCGCACTGGTGTCGGATCCTCCTCTGCCCAGGGTGGTGATCTCCTTGGATCGCGGATTGACCCCCTGGAAGCCGGCCACGATCACCACTTTCCCCTCCGCGAGATTGTCGGTGACCCGAGCGCCCGTAATCCCCTCTATCTTGGCGGCGCCATGGGTGTCGTCGGTGAGAATCCCGGCCTGGCTGCCGGTCAGGCTGACAGCCTCCACGCCATGGGCGGCGATGGCCATGGCGGTCAGGGCGATGGAGATGCGCTCGCCTGCGCTCAGCAGCATGTCCATCTCCCTGGCCGGCGGGTTGGGGTTCACTTCCCGGGAGAGGACCACCAGGTCGTCCGTGGTGTCACCCATGGCGGAGACGACCACCAGCACCTGGGCGCCCGTCCGTCGGGCGCCAACCACCCGGGCTGCCACGCTTCGGATGCGATCGGGCGTCGCGAGTGAAGACCCGCCGAATTTTTGTACGATTCGCGTCATTCCAAGGAAGGGAGGGAGATCAACAACCTCATGTTACGGCCTGGCGCCCGGTCCTCAGGACCCCTTTCGCCTCGGCGGTCCATGGCCGCCACCGGGTGCGTACAATGTTTTCGAAAGACCACGCCGGCGATCCGACCGATCGGCACAGGAGAGTCCGTTCAGGTGAGCAAGGCAAAGCGACAGCGTCAGAAGGCCGCCAAGGCGGCGCGTCTCCAGGCGGAGCGGAAGAAGGCATCCCGGAAGGAGAACCTGAAGCGACTGGGGATCGGGGTAGCCATGGCGGTGGTCCTGGTGGCGGTGCTGGTGGTCTGCACTTCGAGGGGGGATCAGCCCGACGAGGCGGCCTCCCCGGAGTTGTCCGGCGACTACCAGGAGTACCGGGAGAAACCCACCGCCTGCGGAGCGCAGGCGCCTCCTCCTCTGCAGGGGATGACCTTCAACGACTTCGTCACACAGGGGATCACCCCCGACTCGTCGGTCTTCGCCCGGGTGGAGACCTCATGCGGGACGGTGGTCATGGAACTGGACACACGCTATGCCGCAACTGTCAATTCCTTTGTCTTCCTGGCTAGGGAGGGGTACTACGACGGCACGGTCTTCCACCGCGTGTTGGAGGGTTTCGTCGCCCAGGGTGGCGACCCCACTGCCACCGGACGGGGAGACGCCGGATACGAGATCGCCGACGAGTTCCCACCCGAAGACTTCCAGTACGAGCGAGGGGTGGTCGCCATGGCCAACGCCGGGAAGAACACCACCGGCAGCCAGTTCTTCTGGATGCTGGATGACGCCCCCTTCCTGAACCCGCAATACAACGTACTGGGACGGATAGTCGAAGGCCTGGAGGTACTGGACTTGATTGCGCAGGTGCCCACCGTCCTTTCCTCCACAGGTGAGCAGAGCCTTCCCAGGGAAGCCATCTACATCGAGTCGGTGACGATCACCGTCGAATCCTGATCGGGCCCCTGCTATGGGGGTCGATCTGCACACCCACACCACCGCCTCGGACGGTTCCGACTCTCCGGCCGAGCTGGTCTCCGCCGCCGCAGCGTTGGGACTGTCGGCGGTGGCCGTCACCGATCATGACACGACCGAAGGGCTGGCCGAAGCGGAAGCAGCCGCCTCCCGGGCCGGGATTGAACTGGTCAAGGGATTGGAGTTGTCCCTTCAGTGGGGTCTCGGCGCCATGCATTTGCTGGTGTTGCTGATCGAGGACCGCGACTATCTCTCATCCCGGCTGGTCCGGGTGCGGGAGGGGAGGACCCGGCGCAATCTGAAAGTAGTGGAGCTGCTGCGCTCCCGGGGCATGGACGTCACCCTTGAGGAGGTGAGGGAGGAAGGCGGGTCGGGGACTATCGGAAGACCGCATCTTGCTT
>JAPPKR010000136.1 GCA_028819835.1 bacterium
CCGGCCGCCTCAGCCGCCACCAGTTTCTGGCGGATCCCCCCGATTGCCCCGACCGATCCGTCCATGCTTATGGTCCCCGTTCCCGCCACAATTCTCCCGTCTGTCAATTCTCCCTGCTCGAGTAGATCAATTATCGCCAGCGTATAGATCATCCCCGCCGACGGCCCGCCGTAGTTCGCTGAGTCGATCTCGATCGGATAGACGGTGGATGCCGTGATCCCCACCATGGCTCGTTCAGGCGTATCTGGGTTCTCATGCAGCGCAAAGCTGAGGACTGTGGGCTCTGCGTCCCGGATGACGGTTACCTGCACCTGATCTCCGGGCCGGCGGTCCTCCAGTATGCGGCGGATGTCCTCCACGGTCCGAACCGGCTGCGCCTCCATCTCCACGACCAGGTCGCCATCGACGAGCGCATCGGAGGCCGGCGCCTCGTGGAAGACCCCCACCACCTCCACCCCTTCAGCAAGGGTCTCCTCCAGGCCGAGTTCGGAGAGGGCCACCGCGATGGCTATGTCCTTGGACCTGTCCATGGCGCGAAGATTCCGTTGGCGGGCCTCCTGGTCGGTCTCCCCCCCGGGACGGAGCAACTCCCTCTCGATCAAGTCGATCCTCTGGTCGAAGAGGGCTATGGCCGCCTCGTAGAGATTGACCGGCTGGAGGCTGACGGTAAGGAGGATCAATTCTCCCTCCGGCTGGAAGACGGCCAGGTCCTCCTCGACGATCACCGCGTCAACCGCGTCATCGGTAGGGCCGGCCGACGCGGCGAAGTAGGGGAGGTTGATCAGCCATGCCAGGGGGGTCAGCAGCGCTAGGACGACCGCGGTCCACCAGAAGGATCGCCGCCGTGCACGGGCGGTAGGGGGCACATATTGGTGGGTGGCAGCCAATGTTTCCATCAAGCGTAGATGCCTTTTTCTCCATAGGGAGAGTGCATTCCTCCACCTGAGGAGGGGCCGTCGGTCCGGTAACCTGGATGGGGCAACCGCGGTCAAACCAGCAACCTCAGAGAACGAACCGGCGACCCAAAGGAGCGGCCATGGCGTTTTTCACCCCCCATCACGAAGTTCTGGCGGCTCGGGTTCTCCGGCCGGCGCGAGCCGTTCCCACAGCAGCAGTCTGGGTTGCGCAGGTGGTGGGATTCGCCCTGTTGACCGCTCTGTTCGCCCAGATCCGCATCACGCTTCCATTCACGCCGGTGCCCATTACCGGGCAGACCTTCGCGGTACTGCTGTCCGGGGCTGCCCTGGGCATGTGGGCCGGGGGCGCCAGCCAATTCCTTTACATAGTGCTGGGCATCTTTTTCCCGTTTTACGCGGGCGGAACATCGGGAACCGAGGTGCTGTTCGGCGCCACCGGCGGATACCTCTTCGGGTTCGTGATCGCGGCCGCGCTGGTGGGAAAGCTAGCCGAACGTCATCACGACCGTCGTGTGATCTCGGCGGTCACCGCCTTTTTGACCGGAAGTCTGATCATCTATGTGTTCGGCGTGATCGGGCTGATGGCAGCCTCGGCGACCCAATTCGATTTGGTCACCGCCTTGGAGAAAGGCGTGGTGCCCTTCATCGTGGGAGACGTGATCAAGGCATACGCCGCCGGCCTGCTGCTTCCCGCCGCTTGGAGCCTCACCAACCGAGACACTTAGACCCGGGAGTCTGCAGCAAAGAAGGGTAGGCCACCCACGCCTGGCTGAAGATCGCTGACCCGGGACTCCGGCTCGCAGTCCCGAAACCACCTCGCGTGGCACCCAGACCTCCTCTGGTCGTCCGTCATATCATTTGATACGGGAAGACTCCAAGCGAAGGGTTTGGACCAAATGCGAATACGTGCGGCATGTTAAGGATGAGCGGAGGCCAAGCCCTCGTGAGGTCCCTTGTCCGGGAGGGTGTGGAAGTGGTGTTCGGGGTGCCCGGCATACAGTTGTACGGGATAGTTTCAGCCCTGCGTGATGAACCCGCTCTTCGGATGATCACCACCCGGCACGAGCAGGCCACCACATACATGGCCGATGGCTACGCCCGGGCAACAGGGAAACCCGGCGTGGCGCTGGTGGTCCCAGGAACAGGCCTCTACAACGCTGCCGCCGGGATCGCTACCGCTTATGCCCGCTGCTCACCCGTGTTGGTGATCGCCGGTCAGATCCCCCGAGATCAGATCGGCAAGAATCGCGGGGCTGTTCACGAGATCGCGGATCAACCCTCGGTGGTGCGCCCTGTCACCAAGTGGCAAACGACAGTACTCACCGTCAGCGAGATACCGGATGCGGTCAACGAGGCCTTCCGGCAGATGCGCACCGGGTGCCCCCGTCCCGTGCTTATCGAGATCCCGCCCGATGTGGGCGTGGAACGAGAGGAAATCACCCTCCTAGCACCCGTTCCCGTGTCGCCGTTGGCGCCCAGCCGGGAACGACTTCGGGAAGCGGCTTCCGCGATAGCGCAATCCAGTCTTCCCTTGATCTATGCGGGAGGGGGCGTGGCGCGATCCAATGCAGAAGCGGAACTCGTGAGGTTGGCCGAAGCGACCAATATCCCGGTCATCACATCCGGCGGTGGGAAGGGAACGATACCGGACAGTCATCCTCTGTCCTACGGTTCATGCGTCAGCCCGAGGGGGGAGCGACACGAGATGAACCAACTCTACGAGGTGATGCAAGCGGCCGACGTCGTGATCGGGATCGGCACGCGTTTCTCGCTGGGGAACCCAGCCGGGGAGTCATCCGTTCTCATCAACATCAATGTCGACGAGAGAGAACTGATGAGCGTCCAGTCCAACACCATCCCTTTACACGGCGACGCACGGGCAACCATCGAAGCGCTCCTTCCCCTCCTTCGCCAGGTCGGGGCGGGCGACAGGCCTTCACCTGCTGAAGCGGTCATCGCCGCGCGCCGGTTGATTGCCTATTACGACATCCAGGACCAGGAACCACAGTACCCCATTCTGAAGGTGCTGCAGGACAGCATCCCTGATGACGCTTTCGTTGTTTGGGACGTGTCACAGTTTGGCTTTTACGCCCGGACCCACTTCCAGGTGAATCATCCCAAGACCTACATCGATTCGGGATACTCGTTCAATCTGGGATACTCGTTCCCGACCGCACTGGGTGTCAAGGTGGCGCAACCTGATCGTCCCGTGTTGTGCATTGTCGGCGATGGCGGGTTTCTGTTCAACGCGTCTGAGCTGTCCACCGCAATCAGGTACGGGATAAACGTGACAACCATCATCTTCAGGAACGACTCATACGGCAATGTGGCCCGCGACCTCGACGAGCTGTTCGGCGGAACTTACGAAACCGATCTGCACAATCCGGACTTTGTCGACTTCGCGCGATCGTTCGGCGCAGTCGGCATGAGGGCCGACCGACCCGAAGATCTGAGCCGGCTGATACCGCGCGCGCTGGAACACCCGAATCCGGTCATCATTGACGTCCCGGTACGGAACATGCCGCTCCCCAGGCCCAGGGCGCTCCAACACATACCCTCCCTGTCCTGGGCGGTCCCCGAAAGAGATCAAACTCCCGCGCCCTGAGCGGCCAGATGTCTGGGATCCCGATCCCATTCCCACACAGTCGTCAGATACGGCTCTCGATGAGGGCAATCAACGCTTCGGCGTCGCCGTTCCAGCGGTCAAGTTCACCGGCGTCAACCAATACCCGCCAGGCATCGTCTGCTCCCGCCAGAACGGCGGGCAGGGTACCCGCGGCTTCCCTTTGGGCTTGTGACGCCCGATCGCGGTGGATCAATTGAAGGTCGAAGGGTGCGACCGAGCAGGCTCTCTTCCAATCTCTGCGACCTAGGGGATTCCAACCGTGAGTGATGTCGCACAGGGCGCAGTGTTCACCTCCCGATATCAGTCCCAGGGCATAACGCAACTCCCCCCTCCAGCCCCCGTCGGCGTTGTAGATGCCCACTATCTGCTCATCCTTCATGCCGGAGCCCCTCTCCGGCACGTGGAGGGATGACCCGCCCTCAACCGAACTCCTGCATGGAGGCGTCACCGGTTGTGCCGAGATAGGCTCTGATCACGTCCGCGTTGGTCTGGACCTCCTCGGGCAAGCCCTCCGCGATCTTTCGACCGAAGTCGAGCACCATGACGCGGTCGGCAATGTCCATCACCAGGCTCATGTCATGTTCCACCAGGATCGTGGTGATACCCAACTCGTCCTGGATGTCGAGGATGAACCGGGCCATGTCCTCGGTCTCCTCCAGATTCATACCCGCCACCGGCTCGTCCAGCAGCAGGAGTTCGGGATCCATGGCCAGCGCCCGACCCAACTCCACCCGCTTCTGGATCCCGTACGGGAGCAGCCCCACCGGGTGTTTTCGCCAGCGCTCGATCTCCAGGAAGTGAATTATCTCCTCCACCTTGTAACGGTTCTCCAGTTCCTCCTGCTTGGCCCTACCCCACCACAGCATCCCGGCCAGCCAGCCGTGGTTCATCCGGATGTGACGACCGGAGAGGATGTTGTCCATCACGGTCATGTGAGCGAAGAGCGCGATGTTCTGAAAGGTGCGAGCGATGCCCCGCTCGGCGGTCTGGTTGGGTTTCAGACCCATGAGGGAGTCCCCCTTCCACAAAATGGATCCCTCCTGAGGTCGATACACCTGGTTGATGCAGTTGAAGATCGAGGTCTTCCCCGCGCCGTTGGGACCGATGATCGAAAACAATTCCCCCTGGGTCACATAGAAGGACACACCCTCCAAGGCCACCAGTCCCCTGAAAGAAAGGCTTATCTCCCGGACCTCCAAGAGGGCGGAAGGGCCGGCGTCGGCACTCATGACAGCCATCGCTTGCGACGCTTGTAGTGCTTGACCTCACGGAACGATTTGCGCTCGCCGGCGCGGAGTCCCAGGTAGAACTCCTGGACGTCCTCGTCCGCCAGGAGCTTTTGGGCAGCCCCCTCCATCACCACCTTGCCGTTCTCCATCACGTAGCCATGATTGGCGATGGACAGGGCCATGCGGGCGTTCTGTTCGATCAGCAGCACAGCCGTACCCTGCCGGTTGATCTCCACGATGACCTCGGCGATCAACTCCACCAACCGGGGCGCCAAGCCAAGAGACGGCTCGTCGAGAATCATCAGTCTGGGAGACTGCATCAGCGCCCGGGCGATGGCCAGCACCTGCTGCTCTCCTCCCGACATGTATCCCGCCACCTGGGAACGCCGTTCAGCGAGAGTGGGGAAGAGGGTCATCACCCGGTCATGGGCTCTCCGGGAGGCGTTTCGATCACGATTTATGTAAGAGCCGGCTGCCAGATTCTCATCCACCGTCATCTCCGCGAAGATCCGGCGGCCTTCCATAACCTGACTGATCCCCATCCTGACCCGCTCCGAGGGGAGTCTCCGGGTTATGTCCTTGCCCGCAAACCGGATCGATCCCTTGGTGACCTCCCCCTCATGGACATCCAGCAATCCCGTTATCGCTCGGGCCGTCGTTGTCTTACCAGCTCCGTTGGCGCCCAGCAACGCCACGATCGACCCCTCCGGAGCTTCCAGGGAGA
>JAPPKR010000052.1 GCA_028819835.1 bacterium
CGATAGCGGTGGCATACGGTGGCGAAGTGGGTCCGGCGCCCGAGCCTCGCCATGGCAAGACCTCTCCCATCCGCCATGACGAAAAGGGGGTTTTCGGTGGGTGTGAGAACCCGTTCACTGCTACCCGCTACCACTCCTTGGCCATCACTGTGCTCCCTCCCGAACTGGAAGCCTGCGCCTGGAGCGAGGACGGGGTAATCCAAGGAGTGCGCCACCGGTCCCTTCCCGTGACCGGCGTGCAGTTCCATCCCGAAAGCATCCTCACCGCCGAGGGGAAGAGGCTGCTGGCCAACTTTCTCGGCCCGGACGGGACATGAGCGAGCCGGTGTGTTGGGGTAGGGGGAATCAGAGATATATTCTGGTGCCAGAGGAGGTCCGACATGCCGATCGCTAGTCCGTCGCAATACCGCGACATGCTCGACGCGGCCCGCGCCGGAGGGTACGCCTTTCCAGCCATCAATGTCACTTCCAGCGAGACGCTCAACGCCGCCTTGGCCGGATTCGCAGTGGCAGAGTCGGATGGGATAATCCAGGTCTCGACAGGCGGTGGCCAGTTTCTCTCCGGGACCGCGGTGGACGATATGGCCCTGGGAGCCCAGGCCCTGGGGGAGTTCGCCCATGCGGTGGCGGCCAGGTACCCGATGCTGGTGGCTCTCCACACCGACCACTGCCCGCCCGACCGGGTGGATGACCTGATCCGGCCCCTCCTGGCTGAGACGGCCCGGCGCCGCGCCGCAGGGCTGGGTCCGCTCTATCAAAGCCACATGCTGGACGCCTCCGCCCTGCCTCTGGATGAGAACCTGGCGCTCAGTTCCCAGCTCCTGGATGAGTGCGCTTCCCAGGGAGTGCAACTGGAACTGGAGATCGGAATAGTGGGCGGGGTGGAGGACACCATGGACCATTCCGGAGTGGACCGACAGAAGCTCTACACCACCCCCGACGACATGGTGGCGGTGGCGGAGCGGCTGGGTTTGGGGGAGCGGGGCCGTTACCTCCTGGCTGCTGTCTTCGGGAATGTGCACGGGGTCTACAAGCCGGGCAAGGTGCAGCTGCGGCCCACCATCCTGCGAGACGGGCAGGCGGCCACCGAGGAGCGGTTCGGCTATCGTCACTACCTGGTTTTCCACGGGGGAAGCGGGTCGACTTCCGAGGAGATACAGGAGACGCTGAGCTACGGGGTGGTGAAGATGAACATTGACACCGACACGCAGTACGCATTCACTCGTCCGGTGGCCGACCACATGCTCACCAATTACAGGGGAGTGCTGAAGGTGGATGGGGAGGTGGGCGACAAGAAGGTCTACGATCCCCGGTCATACATGAAGAAGGCCCAGCAGGCGATGGCTGAACGGGTTGTGCAGGCCTGCGCGGAGTTGGGGTCGGCGGGCCGTTCCCGGAGCGCTTAGCAGAGCATGGTGAGAGAGCCCCTTCACGAGACCTGGATCGACTCCAACCGTTTCGTTGCCCGCCGATTCGTCCGCCCGATTCAGAGGTTCATGGAGGTGGAGGCTTCTGCCGGGGCGGCGCTGCTGCTGATGGCCGTGATAGCCATGGTGTGGGCGAATTCTGCGCTGTCGGACAGCTATTTCGATCTCTGGCACACCCATGTGGAGGTTGCGTTAGGTTCCATCCACCTGTTCTCCCACTCACTCCAGGACTTTGTCAACGATGCGCTGATGGCCATCTTCTTTTTTGTGGTGGGTCTGGAGATAAAGCGCGAGTTGGTGCTGGGACGGCTCCGTGATCCCCGGGCTGCGGCGCTCCCCGTGGTGGCCGGCGCGGGTGGAATGCTGGTCCCCGCACTGGTCTATGTGCTGATCGTGATGGGAGAGGGAGGCCCGGCGTTGAACGGCTGGGCGGTCCCGACCGCCACCGATATCGCCTTCTCCCTGGGGGTGGTCTCCCTTCTGGGGAGCAGGGTGGCGCCCGGCGCCAAATTGTTCCTCTTGGCGCTCGCCATCGCCGATGACATCGGCGCCATCGCAATCATCGCCTTCTTCTATTCCGACAGCCTGCGGTGGGACTGGCTGACCTGGGGGATCCTCACTCTGGTGGCGGTGTCCATTGCCGGCCGGGTCGGCATCAGGGCCCGTACCTTTTACCTTCCCATGGCGCTTCTGGCCTGGTTTTGTATCTACGAGTCGGGAGTCCATCCCACCTTGGCGGGGGTTGCATTGGCTTTCATAACCCCGTCACGTCCCATGTATTCGGCCGAAGAACTCTATGACAAGGGGCAGAGGATCCTCCACTCCTTCCCTCGCCGGGTAACCACCTATCACCAACGGGAAGAGGCCGACCACCAGATAATGGCGCTCACGGAGGTAGCCAGAGAGTCGGTGGCTCCGCTTGCCAGAAACGAGCACCGGCTGCTTGCCTGGAGCTCTTTCCTGGTGCTTCCCGTCTTTGCCCTGGCCAATGCCGGCGTCCGCCTGGAAGGGGATGTGAGCCAGTTGCTGCAACCGGTGGCGCTGGGGACCGCTCTAGGTCTTCTCGTGGGAAAGACGGTGGGAATCAGCTTGTTCACATGGCTGGCGGTGAAGATGGGATGGGGCATTCTTCCCGAGGGAATGGGCGCCCGTGACGTCGTGGCTCTGGCGGCGGTGGCCGGGATCGGATTCACGGTGGCCATCTTCGTCTCCGGGCTGGCCTTTGTCGACCAGGGACTCATCGATCAGGCCAAGCTAGGGATTCTGAGCGGATCGTTGCTTGCCGGGCTGTTGGGATTCTTTTTGTACAGGTTTGGTCCCTCTCCGCAGCCCCCGGAGGAGGCGTCCGGCTAGTAGGATGCTGTAGGGAAGTCCATCATCATTCATGCAAAGAAGGAGTAACTCTATGAATATGAAGAAGACGGCATTGACGGTCTTGGTGGTTGCGCTGTTGGTGGCAGCCTGCGGAGATGACGCGGCCGAGACCACGACCACGGCTGCGGCCGACCAACCGCCGGAGACGGTTGTCGTTGAAGTTGAAGTCCCTGCAGACACCGTAGACGTGTTGGATCAGGTGATTGCCCGCGGCGAGTTGAACTGCGGAGTCAACGAGACCATTCCGGGATTCGGCTACAAGGATGCGGAAGGGACCTTCACGGGCTTCGACGTTGATCTGTGCCGGGCCGTGGCTGCGGCAATCGTCGGGGACTCAGAAGCGGTCAGGTTCGAGGCGTTAACCGCCGCCGCCCGCTTCGAGGCCCTGACCTCGGGCCTGATCGACCTCCTGGTGCGAAACACCACCTGGACGCAGAGCCGCGACACCGACCTGGGTCTTGACTTCGGGCCGACCACCTACTACGACGGTCAGCAGTTGATGGCCAGAGCGGAGCAGGGATTCAGTTCCGGGTCAGCACTTGAGGAGATTGAAGGCGCCACGGTTTGCGCCATCGCCGGCACGACGACCGAGAAGAACATGACCGAAGCAGCCAATGCTGCGGGAGTCAACATCACCCTCAGCACATTCGAGGATTTCAACGTGGTGATAGAGGGGTTCAAGTCGGGCGCCTGTGACGTGGTGACCAGCGACGGGTCGACCTTGGTCTCCCGGAAGGCCACCGAAGGGGCGGCCGGTGAGGACTGGGTGATCTTCCCCTCGGTCCCGATCTCCAAGGAGCCGCTCGGTCCCAGTTGGATCCAGAACCAGTCGCGCATGGGTGATGTGGTCACCTGGACGGTGTTCGCCATGTTGATCGCCGAGGAGAAGGGCATCACCTCTTCCAATGTGGATGACATGTTGAACGTCGACGGAGAGGCGAGCCGTTTGTTCGGCGCGACCGAGGACGAGTTGCAGACCAAGATGGGCCTCCCGGCGGACGCCTTCTATCAGGTGATCAAGCAGGTCGGCAACTATGGAGAGGTCTATGACCGGCACCTGACGCCGCTGGGGCTCGAGCGGGGACTGAACGCCCTCCAAGCTGATGGGGGTCTCCTCTACCCACCGCCCGCACGGTAATCCTGTACACAACCGACGATGCGATGAGGCCCGGAACCCACAGTTCCGGGCCTCATCTTGTTTGGAGGAGGTGCCCGATGAGAAGAGAGACAATCGCGTTCTTGGTGTTGATGCTGGCGGCTGCCGGCTGCGGTGGAGGTGATGCCGGGGAAAACACCACAACGGCGGCGCCCGCCACCACTCAGGCCGCCGCTCCGGAGCCTGCTCCGGCCGATCTCCTGGATGTGGTGATCGCCCGCGGCGAATTGAATTGCGGGGTGAACGAGACCCTGCCGGGATTCGGCTACAAGGACTCCGAAGGGGCCTTCACGGGCTTCGACGTGGACCTGTGCCGGGCGGTGGCGGCTGCCATTCTGGGAGAGGCCGACGCGGTCAGGTACGAGGCCCTGACGGCTGCGGCGCGCTTCGAGGCGGTGAACTCGGGGCTGATCGATCTCTTGAGCCGCAACACCACCTGGACGCAGAGCCGAGACACCGACCTGGGCCTCGACTTCGGGCCGACCACCTACTACGACGGCCAGCAACTCATGGCGAAGGGCGCTGCGGGCTTCCACTCGATGTCCACCCTGGAAGACATCGAAGGCGCGGTGGTGTGCACCAACGCAGGCACCACGACCGAGAAGAACATCACCGAGACGGCGGCCGCTAAGGGAATCGACATCACCCTGAACACCTTCGAGGACTTCAACGTGGTGTTGGAGAACTTCAAGTCGGGGGCCTGCGACGTAGTGACCACCGACGGCTCGGGGTTGGTGTCGCGCAAGGCCAGTGACGACCCCGGCGACGAGTGGGTGATCTTCCCGCCGGTGCCCATCTCCAAGGAGCCGCTGGGCCCGGGCTGGATCCAGAACCAGTCCCGCTTTGGCGATGTGGTGACCTGGACGGTGTTTGCCATGTTGATTGCCGAGGAGAAGGGCATCACCTCTTCCAATGTGGATGACATGTTGAACGTCGACGGAGAGGCGAGCCGCCTGTTCGGCGCTACCGAGGACGAGTTGCAGACCAAGATGGGCCTGCCGGCGGACGCCTTCTATCAGGTGATCAAGCAGGTCGGCAACTATGCCGAGGTCTATGACCGGCACCTGACGCCCCTGGGGCTCGAGCGGGGACTGAACGCCCTCCAAGCTGATGGGGGTCTGCTCTACCCACCCCCCGCCCGGTAACTCGGCCTGGAACCCACCTTGAGCCGATAAGATGAGGCCCCGAGCTCAGAGTTCCGGGCCTCAGTCGATTCGAGGGGATGTCCTGTGAGAAGAGCCACGGCCGCATTTCTTTTGTCGATGTTGGTGATGGCCGGTTGCGGAGTAAATGGCGACGAGGCCGTCACGGCCACGGATGGGCCCGCCACCACCCAGGCCCCGCCTTCCGAGCCTGCCCCGGCCACCGCGGATCTATTGGATGCGGTAGTTGCCCGTGGCGAGTTGAATTGCGGGGTGAACGAGATTCTTCCCGGATTCGGTTACAAGGACTCCGAGGGGGCCTTCATCGGCTTCGACGTGGATCTGTGCCGGGCGGTGGCGGCTGCGATTCTCGGCGACGCAC
>JAPPKR010000085.1 GCA_028819835.1 bacterium
CGTGGTCCTCGGCCAACCGGTTGTACGTCTCATTGAAGAAGAAGTAGGACAGGCCGGCGGTGTGGAGGAGCAGCATCCTGGTGGTCACATCACGCTTCGGCGGACGGAGCATGGGGTCTCCGTCGTCGTCAAACCCGTCCAGCACCTGCAGTTCCCCGATGTCGGGCGCGTAGTTCTTGGCCGGGGCGTCGAGGTCGAGTTTACCATCCTCGACCAACTGCAGGCAGGCGGTGCCTGCGATGGCCTTGGTCGTCGAGAAGATCGCGCATATGGTGTCGGTGGTCATCGCTGCGCCGTTGCCCAGGGACCGCATCCCGCGCGCTCCTTCGTAGATGTTCCCCTCGCGGTTGGTTGCCAGGGCGACCACGCCGGGGACCCGCGGGCTGCCTGACACCACGCCATCCAGGACCGCGTCCGCCGCGGCTGTCAAATTGCTGCTCATTCTCACTCCTTTCAGCAGCCTTCCTTCGAATGCTAAGGAACCCTCGGCGCAGACGGCCTGCCAGCGCCGGTTAACTTGGCGAGGGATCCTAAACTGAGGCCCGTTCCCCGCCAACCACTGAAGGACCCCCATGTCAACCACCGTTGTCGCCTCCGCTCTCTGTGATGAAACGTTGGCGCGACTGGAAGAACTCGGCACTCCCCAGAATCGCAAGGTCTACCCCCGGCACGGCGTCAAAGGGCCACTCTTCGGGGTCAGCTACGCCAACCTGAGGAAACTCGCCAAACGCCTGGCTCCTGATCACCGGTTGGCTGTCGAGTTGTGGTCCTCGGGGAACCACGACGCCCGGGTGTTGGCCGCCATGGTGGACGATCCCTCCCGGATATCGGAGCAGACCCTCCGGGACCGCCTTGCCGATGTTGACAATTACGTCCTGGCCGACGCCCTTGCTTCATTGGTGGGTCGCACCGGTCTCCGAGATGAGGTGGCGGGAGATTGGACTACCGACCCCGAAGATGAGTGGACGGGAACGGTCGGCTGGTCGTTGGTGGCCGCACAGGCGCTGGATGGCGAACGCCATCTGTCTGAGGAATACTTCACCGAGAGGCTTTCCTACATAGAGCGGAACATCGGGGTGGCGGCCAACCGGGTCCGGCACTCCATGAACGGGGCCCTGATTGCCATCGGGTGTCGGAGCCGGGAGTTGCGGAAGGCAGCAGAGCAGGCCGCCGTCCGGATCGGCAAGGTGAAGGTCGATCACGGTCAGACCTCCTGCAAGACGCCGGACGCCCTGCCCTACCTTGCCAGAGTCTGGAGCCGCAAGACGAAGGGTCGTTCCTCCTGAACGGCGACTGAGAGATCATCCCACCTTACGGGCTGTCCCGTGAGTATTGTTTGGCCGGAAGGACGACCAGGCCCAGATTGCGATCAGTGTTTACTCCCCGGCGAAGCCCCGTGAGACTGCTGGCCGCGTTGGCGGTGATCGTGGTTGGCGCATCGTGCGGGGATGATCCGGCCCCTGAGATTCCCACCACCCTGGCGCCGATTACATCTACATCCACCACTCGGTTGGCCACCACCACTCTCCCACCGCCCGATACCACCCTGGCGGAGACAACCACGACATCAACCACCCTGATCTCTTTGGCCGAGGAATCGATGAACTATCTCGAGGTGCTGTTGGCGGTCGAGGTCAACATCGGCAAACTGGTCGCGGACGTGCAGGCCTTGAACGAGAACTGGGACAACCGGTCCGAATCCGGGGTCTCCTACGGGGAAACTGATGCAGGCATGGAGGCTGCCGCGCAGCGCGCCCAGGAGCTACGGGACGCCTTCGAGGGCATACAGCCATCCTCGCAAGGCAATATCCCCCTCGAACATCAGACCGCGGCTGCTGCGGTGGTCCTTATGGCGGACACAGCTGCAGAGATGCTCGACGGCTTGCGATCCACAGACACGGGCCAGTCCCGTCGATCAGCGCTGGTGGGGTTCCTAACCGCCTATGAAATCTTCGGGGAAGCCGTAACGCGAGTGGCCGAGATCATCGGTGATGAAGCAATCGCGGCCCTCGAGAGCAGCAGGACCGCGAACACCGTCCCAACGATCCGGGAAGGCACCACCACCACCACGGAAGCGGCCACCACCACCACTGCCGCACCGGCCACCGACACTGATCCGGAGAATCCCGGCAACACCAAGAATTGCAGTGACTTCGCCACCCAGGCAGAAGCCCAGGAGTGGTTCGACACCTATTTCCCCCTGTACGGCGACGTAGCCCTGATGGACACGAATAACAACGGGATAGCCTGTGAACTTCTGCCGTAGGGGAGCCTGACGCTCAGGCGAGGGCCTACCGGCCCAGGCCGGTGAGCCGGGCGGCCGGCGGATCCAGGAGAACCGTGACCCTGGAGTGCCGCCGGATCGCCGAGGCCGGAACCGCCGAGGTGATCGGCCCTTCCAGCGCCGCCCGAACAGCCTCGGCCTTGGAAGGTCCCGTCGCCAATACCAAGAGATGGGCGGCCTGGCTGATCGTGGCCATGCCCTGGGTCATAGCAAGGGCCGGTACCTGGTCGGGGCCGTCGAAGTACCGGGCGTTGTCGGCCCTGGTGGCCGCCGCCAGCCGGACCACCCGGGTACGGGACTCGAAGGAGGACCCTGGCTCGTTGAACGCCAGATGGCCGTTGCGCCCCACCCCTAGGACCTGCAGTCCCACTCCCGCCCGGGTCACCAGCCGGTCGTAACTATCGCACTCCAGATCAGGGTCGGAAGCCCCGCAATCCGGCGCGCACAGCTTTTCAGGGTCGATGTCCACATGCCCGGTGAACTCGGCTTCGATGACGTTGCCGTAGCACTGGGGATGCTCCGGACCGAGACCGATGTAATCGTCGAGCAGGAAGGACCGCACCCCGCTGAAGCTCAGCTGCTCCCGGCGGTGGCGACGGATCAGTTCCCGGTAAAGAGGGCGCACGGACGCCCCGGTGGCCAGCCCCAGCACCGGATCTCGGGTGTAACCGAGGTATTCCTGGACCACGTCGGCGGTCCTGCGCGCCAAACCGGCCGGATCTCCCTCCACGATCACCTCCACTGAGTTCACTCGCATCGCTTTAGGGGGCAGGCGCCCGCGCGCGCCGCTGGAAACGGGTCAAGTCCCGCCGTCGGTGGTCTTGGCTCCCGTAATGAACGCCACGAGATCGTCCTTGGTGACCTGGTCGACTCTCACCTCGGCTGCTTTGCGGCCCCGGCGCAAGACCACCGCGTCGTCGCAGACCTGGGTGACACGGTCCATGTTGTGGGTGATGAGCAGCACTGCGACATCCGCCTCCCGGAGCGCCACGATCAGATCGAGCACCCTTTGTGCTTGCTCGACTCCCAGGGCGGCGGCCGGCTCGTCCAGGAGAACGATCTTCTGGCCCCACGCCACCGCTCTCCCGATGGCGATGGCCTGGCGCTGGCCCCCCGAGAGGAGGCCCACCGGCTTTCGCAGTGAGGGAATGGAGATCCCGAGACGGGCCAGGGTGGCCTGGCACTCACGGGACATCCTCTTCTTGTGCAGGAGGCCTATGCGGGACCCGAAAGACCCGCCCCGGGTGTATTCGCGGTTGAGAAAGAGGTTCTCCACCACATTGAGACTGTCGATCAGCGAGAGGTTCTGGTGCACGGTTTCCACGCCCAGCGTCCGAGCCACATCCGGAGACGAGATGCGATGGGTCTCGCCGTCGATGCTCACCGTGCCAGAGTCGGGCTGGTACACCCCGGCTATGCATTTGACCAGCGTGGACTTCCCGGCGCCGTTGTCACCGAGAAGCGCCGTCACCCGGCCGCGATGGACATCCAGCGAGACGTCCTCGAGAGCCTGCACCGCGCGAAACGCCTTGGACATGTTCCGCACCGAGAGCGCCGGCGCGGTCATCGGCCACCCCAATCGACCGGCGCCCCTTCGACGTTCCACACGCCCGCCACCACCGGGTCCCCGGCGCTGACCCCCTTCAAGCCCACCACCAATGCCCTCGTCACAAAGGCCTGGATACGAAAGCCGGCGATTACGGTGTCGCCTTCTTGCAGCCTTCGACCCTCCGGCGGATGGAGCCGGGCATAGTAATCGATGCCCGCCGGGTCCGGCATGTCGATGGGGACCGGTTCCGAGCCAACGTCCTCGGGACCCCTGGCCGCCAACACCCTGGTTTGATAGGGATCGAATACGGGGTCCACATAGAGTCCCCCGCCGAAGCAGAGCGGCACGTCCTGATGCAGGTGGGCAACTTCGGTCAGATAGAGAACGGCAGGCTGTTAGGGAAGGTCCTCCACCGCATGCAGGGGCGTGGTGCCGGTCAGGCCGTGTCCCGGCTCGACCTGGGTGGCGCCGATCTCCGCCAGGAGGCCGAGCACCGCCGTGGAAGTAGTGCCGGGAGCATTCACCTCTATCGGAAAACCCGTCCCCAAGCGTCCAAGAGCGATCTCTACCCCGCGGGCCAGAGTCTCCACATTGGGAGTGGGCTTCACGCTCTTTCCCTCCGCGTTATACAGGAGGGCCGGGAAGGTAGTAAGCCCGGCGAACGTCAGCCCGTCCAGGCGGTTGACGAACTCGATCGCATCCGATAAGTCGTCGAGATGGAAGCCTCCCTCGTGTCCCGGATAGAACACGTCTCCTCGGTCCCACACCCTCAGGAGGACCTGTTGCGTGCGGTTGCCTCCGGATACGGCCCGGGAGGCCTCCACCGCCTTATTCCGAGAGAAGATCGTCCAGTACTCCGGCTCGAGGCTCGCCGCCTCCCCCGCCTCGGCTCTCGGCACCTGAACCAGGTGCCCCAGGTTGCCCAGCCGGTGCCCGTAGGCGACGATGGGCCTCGCGCATGCCATGTCCACCGCCACATAGCCGTCCGCGCCCCCATCGGTGATCGCTCTCAGCGCCCCCGGTGCCCGTCCGACCTGCTTGCTCATCGCATACACCTTCAAGCGCCGGCGGTGCGCCTCGGCCGCCATGTGGCGGGTATTCGCCTCCAGCGCATCGAGGTCCAGCACGTAGCTGTTGGCAGGAATCAGGTTCTCCTGGTGGAGTTGGACCGCTGCCTCCAGGAAGGCCCGGTTCCTGGCGATCAGGGAACTAAGGAACATCGTCACCCACACTTTCCGACGGCGTCCTCATGCTGAGCGCCACCGCCACGATGATGATGAGACCCCGGGCGATCAACTGGTCCGCCACCTCGAGGCCCATGAGTATCAATCCATTGTTGAGCATCGCCATGATCAGGGCCCCCGTCACCGCGCCGGCGATGGAGGCGCGGCCGCCGAACAGATTCGTCCCGCCGATCACCACCGCGGCGATGACGGTGAGCAGGTCATTCTCCCCCAGATCGTGACGGCCGATGGCCAACCGGCCGGCCAGCAACACCCCGGCGAAGGACGCCGCCACCGAGCTGACCATCAGGGCGCTTATCCTGATCCGGTCGGTATTGAGACCGGCCGCCTTGGCCGACGCCCGGTTTGCCCCCGTGGCGAGAACATGCCTCC
>JAPPKR010000280.1 GCA_028819835.1 bacterium
GGCCTGCATTGAATAGAGGGCTTCCCGCACGGCGTCCGTGTCGGTGGCGCCGGCCCCCTCGATTGCCAGGTGCAGGGCCAGGGCCGCCGCGGTGGCGCTGGCGGCCTGGTAAACGGGCGGCTCCCCCCACAGGCTCTCGTAATACGCCGCGTACTCGGATGCGGTCCCGAAGTAGGGGCCCTCGTATGCCATGACGGGTTCCCACTGGGTGGGTCCCAGCACCCCGTAAACGTCCTCACCAAGCTCATCGACCAGCTTGGGGTTGGAAGGACCCACGGTGATCAGCATGCCTTCGGGGGCGAATCCCAGTTCTTTGGCGGAGTTCACGAACAGAACCGCATCGTTGTAGTGCCCTCCGCCAACGAAGATGTCCGGGTTCAGATCACGAAACTTGGTCATAATGGCAGAGACGTCCTGGATGTCCTTCGGGTAGGTCTCCACCGCCAGCACTTCTATGCCGTTGTCTTCGAGGTGCCGGATGGCGCCGTTCGCCACCGAGGTGGGGAAAGAGGTGTCCTCGTAGGCGATCACCGCGCTGGAGGCCCCCTCGGCGGCCAGTAACTCGACGCCGGACTTGGTGTAGTCGCTGGCGATTGTGGCCACCAGGAACAAGTTCCGGAAACCACGCTCGAACATGGTGTCCGAGGTACCGTTTCCCTCCACCATGATTACATTGTTGGCTTCGGCTATGGCGCTGGCGCCGGTGGTGAGACCACTCGAATAGGGGCCGAGCAGGAAGTCGACGCGATCCTCGTCGATGAGTCTCTGCACCAGGTTCGCGGCGGTGTCGGCGTCGGACTCGTCGTCGTAGTAGATGATCTCCGCCGCGTAGCGCCTCCCGTCGATGTCGATACCCCCGTACTCCTCGTTCACCCACCTCACCCAGGTGTCGTAACCCTGCCGGGAGTCGCGGCCCTCCACCGCGAACTTGCCGGTCTCGCTCAAGGCGGCGCCGATCCGTACCGTTCCTGCGAACCCGCCCTCGGGCCCGATGGCGGGGGAGACATCCGAGACGGGGGATCTCTCCTGGTCGGTCCCTCCACAACCTGCCAGGACCACCAATGCCAGGGCCGGGGCCATGAGGTTGAAGAGTCGACGGAAAGTGGGACAGTTCAGTGGTGCTGGCAGGGAAGGCCTTTAACCGCGAAGCAACAATTTTAACGGCGCTCTTCCCTCGTCTCCTATGACTCCCCTCGCCCGGTTGGCCACCTGCAGTGACCCAGGGGCGGAAAAGGGGCGAATCGTTATGATTCCGGCCATTGTTTGGTTGGTGAGACGATGAAGGGTGTGCTGGTCGGGGTTCTGGTGGCGGTGTTGACCGGGGGCCCGTCTCTTGCCGACCCGGGGGATACCGATGGCTTTGGCTCGGGGTCGGAGGTTCATGGTCCCGAGACATCCCCCGAATCGGTGACCGACGGTGGCGTTGGAGGAGTCGACTCACCGGACGGGATTCTGGTGGGAACCCTCGGCGCCGCTGGAGCGAGGAGCGGCTCGGCCGGGTTCTTGGCAGTGTCCGCCGGCGCGGCGCATTCATGTGCGGTGGGTACCGATGGCGCGGTGGTGTGCTGGGGCGCCAACCACTTCGGACAGGCGTCGGCGCCGGAGGGTTCTTTCTCCGCGGTGTCGGCCGGAGGAATGCACTCGTGCGCCGTGCGGATCGACGGCTCGATGGTGTGCTGGGGCTTCAACAATGACTGGCGGGCGACTGCGCCAAGGGGTTCGTTCTCTTCTGTGGCTGCAGGAGTTCGCCATTCGTGTGGGTTGCGGATCGACGGCTCGGTGGTGTGCTGGGGCGCCAACCACTTCGGGCAGGTGTCGGCGCCGGGGGGTTTGTTTTCGGCGGTGTCCGTCGGCGTCGAGCATTCGTGTGGGTTGCGGATCGACGGCTCGGTGGTGTGCTGGGGCAATGACGATGACGGGAGGGCGAGCCCGCCTGTGGGTTCGTTCTCCTCTGTGTCTGCGGGCGGGGCGCATTCGTGTGGGGTGCGCATGGACGGCTCGGTGGTGTGCTGGGGTTCCAACGTCAATGATCAGTTGGACGCGCCTGTGGGTTCGTTCTCTTCAGTCTCAGCGCGCTGGCGGCACTCGTGTGGGGTGCGTACCAGTGGTTCGGTGGTGTGCTGGGGAAACGACGCCTTTGGGCAGTCAACGACTCCGGCGGGTTTGTTCTCGGCGGTTTCCGCCGGCCGGGAGCATTCGTGTGGGTTGCGGATCGACGGCTCGGTGGTGTGCTGGGGCAGCAACACCTATGGGCAGACAACCTCCATCAGCGGTCCGTTCAGTGCCGTGTCCGCCGGTTGGCGTTATTCATGCGGATTGGAGGCCGATGGTTCGGTGGTGTGCTGGGGCGGCGACGACGCCGGGAGGGCGAGCCCGCCGGCCGGTTCCTACACTGCGGTGTCCGCCGGCGCCTTTCACTCCTGCGCGGTCCGGGTGGATGGGGTGGTGGCTTGCTGGGGTTCCAACGCCGATGGTCGGGCGGAGGCGCCGGGGGGTACGTTTTCCTCCGTGGCGGCCGGCGGGGTGCACTCGTGCGGCTTGCGCGCCGACGGGTCGGTGGAGTGCTGGCGTCCCAGCGGTCTGGCGCCGGGGGGTTCGTTCAAGGCGGTCTCCGCCGGCTTGGCGCATTCGTGCGGGTTACGGACGGATGGCTCGGTGGAGTGCTGGGGTCACAACGCCTACCGGCAGTCAATCCCGCCGGAGGGCCCGTTCTCTGCGGTGTCCGCAGGAGGAACGCATTCCTGTGGGTTGCGCACCGACGGGTCGGTGGAGTGCTGGGGAGCCAACCACCTGGGGCAGACGACGGCGCCCAAGGGTCAATTCTCCGCGGTGGCCGCCGGCGGGGAGCATTCCTGCGGGCTGCGCACGGATGGCTCGGTGGAGTGCTGGGGATACAACTCGGACGGGCAGTCACTTACCCCGGGAGGCTCCTTCACGTCCGTTTCCGCCGGCTTGACGCATTCGTGCGGGCTGCGTGCCGACGGTTCGATTGAATGCTGGGGGGACAATGCCGTCTTCATCCCGGCATTCGGCCCGGAGGTGTCCGGGCGGGTCGGGGAAGTGGAGGAAAGGTTCGCCGACATCGCCGGGAACCCGCACCGCGACGATATCAACCGCTTAGCTGTCTTGGGTGTCACCCTCGGGTGCGCCACGGGAGCCGAACCAAGGTACTGCCCCGACAGCCATGTGACGCGGGCGCAGATGGCCGCGTTCGTCCTACGCGCCATCGGGCAGCCCGATCCCAGGCCCACCGGCGCCAACCCGTTCGCCGATGTCCCCGGTGGTGTGTGGTACACCCGGTACGTTCTCAGGCTGGCTGAGATGGGAGTGGACACGGGCATAAGCGGTGAGTGGCGCCCCAATGCCCCCTTGACCCGGCTGGAGATGGCCCGATGGTTGGCCCGGATCTTCGACCACATCACTCCGGCCACCAACCCTCAGGGACTGTTCGGCGACGTGGACCGGGAGCACTGGCCCGTGGTAGAGGGCCTTTACCGGCTCGGAGTGACGGAGGGATGCTCCACACGGCCCCTCCGGTACTGTCCCGATCAGTCGGTCAGCAGGGCAGAGATGGCCTCGTTCATCATCCGATCCCTCCCGGCACACCCGCAGGGAGGAGAGTTCTATCGGCCCCTCCGAGGTGGTCCATAGCCCCTGTTTGATCACACGCCGGGGTGGGGACACCCAATTTCCAAACCCCCTTGCGGGTCTGCCCGGAAAGGCCGGTTTCTCCCCAACCGGCCACAATTTTGGCCCTTTCGGGCCCACCCCCACCGCCGCCGTGCCGGGTTTGAACCGGGCGTGGGCAGGCTGGCGCCTGCCGGCGTCACCCGGGCTGGAGAAGCCGTTTCCGGCATTGTTGAAGACGGTGCGGATCCGGTGGAACCCTGCCGGATATGTGGCGCCGCCTGTGGTGATCCCGTCTCTGGGTGGAACCTTGTCCAGGGACGGTGCTTTTCAATGATCACACCATGCGATATGCCTGTGACAAAGTTTGCGGTTAACGCTGGAGACCGTGCCTGACCGGGAGGAAGGGCCCGAATCGAACGGGATGGTCAGGCTGGGGTTTTCACATCCGGAAGACGCCGAAGGAACTGGTTCCCTCGACTGGACCGGAGTGCACTGCCGACAAGGCGATGCCCAAGGCGGTGCGGGTGTCCCGGGGATCAACCAACCCGTCGTCCCAGATGCGGGCGGTGGCGAAGTAGGCCAGTTCCTCTGCTGAGATCTGGTCCTCGATCTTGGCCCTGACGGCGGCGTCGAGTTCATCGTCGTAGGGCTCTCCGCGGCTTTCGGCGGCAGCGCGGCGGATGATGGACATCACCCCGGCCAGTTGTTTGGGTCCCATGACCGCGATCTTGTGGTTGGGCCACCCGAACATGAATCGAGGGTTGTAGGCCCGCCCGGACATGCCGTAGTTGCCCGCCCCATAGGAGACACCCGCCAGGAGCGAGATGTGGGGAACCGTGGAGTTGGCCACCGCGTTGATCATCTTGGCGCCGTCTTTGATGATTCCCCGCTGCTCGTAGTCGCGCCCAACCATGTACCCGGTGGTGTTGTGGATGAAGATGATGGGAGTGTCATAACGGTTGCACAGCATGATGAATTCGGTGGCTTTGTGGGCCTCCTCGGAGAAGAGGACTCCCTGCTGGTTGGCCACCACTCCTACGGGGAAGCCATGTATGGATCCCCATCCGGTCACCAGCGACGGGCCGTACAGCGTCTTGTACTCGTCGAAGAGGGATCCGTCCAGCACCCTTCCCAACAGTTCTCGCATGTCGAAGGGGACCCTCAGATCCTGAGGGATCAGTCCCAGGAGGTCCTCCGGATCGTGCTCGGGCTCGACAGCGGCCCGCGTCGGGCCGTATCCCTGCTTGCGCCAGTTCAGATGGGCCACGATCTCCCGACCGATCCGCAGGGCGTCCATCTCGTCCAGTGCGAAATAGTCGGACAGTCCCGAAACGCGGGAGTGCATCTCCGCCCCGCCCAACTCCTCGTCGGTGGATTCCTCGCCGGTGGCCATCTTCACCAGGGGCGGGCCGCCCAGAAAGACCTTGGCTCTCTCCCGGACCATCACCGCGTAGTCGGCCATCCCGGGCAGGTAGGCCCCGCCCGCCGTGGAGTTCCCGAACACCAGCGCCACCGTGGGGATGCCCAGTTGAGACAGCTGGGTCAGGTTGCGGAAAGTCGCCCCGGCCATCACGAATACCTCGGCCTGTTCGGTAAGGACGGCGCCTCCGGACTCCACCAGGTTGATAAGGGGCAGGCGGTTGGCCCTGGCGATGTCCTGGGCCCGCAGAGCCTTGAGTGCTCCGATCCTGTGGATGGAGCCTGCCTGGCTGGTGGGGTCGTTGGCGGAGATGACACACTCCACTCCCTCCACCACCCCTATCCCGGTGATGAGATTCCCGCCCAGGGTCTTTCCGGTTCCCCAGCAAGCCAGGGT
>JAPPKR010000239.1 GCA_028819835.1 bacterium
GGACGGTGCTGCCTCTCTTTCAGTCGTCTCCCCGGGAACTCACCGGGATGGTGAGGGAGTCTGAGTCGCTCGGTCTAACCGGAGTGCTGGCCACAGACCATCTGGCCGGCTGGCGCCGTCCGGACTCCCCGGTGCTGGAAGCCACCACCGCGCTGGGTATGGTGGCGGCCGCAGCCGAGCGTCGAGTCGGTTCGCTGGTGCTGCAGACGACACTGCGCCCTCCCTCCTACACGGCCAACGTGGCAGGCACTCTTGCCGCGATCTGCCGGGCGCCTCCCTTGATCGGCTTGGGGGTGGGCGACTCCAGGTCACGCGCCGAAAGCAACCGGCTGGGAATTGCCCTACCACCCTTTCCCGAACGCCTACGGCTTATGAGAGAGACCATTGCGGCGGTCCGGGCTCGGGCCCCGGGCGTCGAGATATGGGTGGGAGGTTGGAGCCGGGAGGTGCGAGAGGTGGCGGCCGAACAGGCGGATGGCTGGAACGCCTGGGGCGGCGAGCCTGCGGCATTCGAGGTTGCCGTGGACCAGATGAAGAAGATGAACCCCTCGGTAATTGTCAGTTGGGGAGGTCTCTTGGACACTGCCTGTTCGGTGGACACTCTTGGGAGAACCCTGTCAAGGAGGGTGGACGCCGGCGCACAGGCGCTGGTCGTGGCTCTCACTCCTCCGCGAGTCGCCACATTTCGCCGGTGGGCGCCTGCCATCTTTAATCACGCTGCGCTCTGAAACGGCGCCAATCGCTAGTAGCCTGCGAGTATGGAATTCCGGCGCATTCACAATCTTCCGCCTTACGTTTTCGCTCAGGTGGACCAGGCGAAGGTGGCTGCCCGCCGCGCCGGGGAGGACATTGTGGACCTCGGCTTCGGCAACCCCGACCTGCCATCGCCGCCATTCGTGGTGGACAAGCTCACTGAGGCGGCCAACAAGGGGAAGAACCACCGCTACTCCTCGTCGCGCGGGCTGCCGAACCTCCGCCAAGCCATCACTGATCGGTACCAACGACGCTTCGGGGTCTCACTCGACCCGGAGACACAGGTGGTGGCCACGATCGGCGCCAAGGAAGGACTGTCCCACCTGCTGTGGACCCTGGTCGACTCGGGGGACACCACGGTGGTGCCGGAACCCTCCTATCCCATCCACATCTACGCGCCGATTCTGGCCGGCTCCGACATTGCCCGCCTTCCGGTGGTCTCGGAGTCGGAGTACTTCGAAAGGCTGGAGGTGCTCTATCGCTCGTCCTGGCCGAAGCCGAGGGTGATCATCGTCTCCTTCCCGCACAATCCCACCACGACCTGCATCGAACTGTCCTTCTTCGAGCGTTTGGTGGCGTTCGCCCATCACCACGGCGTGTTCATCGTCCATGACTTCGCGTACGCCGACATGCACTATGACGGCTATCGGCCGCCGTCGCTCCTGCAGGTGGAGGGCGCCGCGGAGGTGGGGGTGGAGTTGTACAGCATGACCAAGGGCCACTCGATGGCCGGTTGGCGGATGGGATTCGTGCTGGGCAACGCTCCTGCGGTGGCGGCCCTGACCAAGCTCAAGTCCTATCTCGACTACGGGACCTTCCAGCCCATCCAGATCGCAACCATCGTCGCCCTCAATTCCGGGGACGACTATGTCGATGAGGTGAGAGCGGTCTACGGCGATCGGCGCGATGCCCTGGTAGATGGCCTGAACAACTCCGGCTGGAAAGTGCTGAAGCCCCAGGGCACGATGTTCGTATGGGCGCCGGTCCCGGAGCCCTACGCGGAGATGGGGTCGGTGGAGTTTGCCCTGCACCTCCTGCGGGAGGCAAAGGTGGCGGTCAGTCCCGGAATCGGATTCGGCCCCAGCGGCGACCGGCACATCCGTTTCGCCCTGGTCGAGAACCGCCAGAGGATCGGCCAGGCGGTCACCAGTTTGCGCCGGACGCTCGATCTTCTCTGATCTGTGGCCTTTCCCGACGGAACCGCCGACTTTCGGTCCGACACCGTTACCAGACCCACCCCTGAGATGCGGCGGGCCATGGCGGAGGCGATGGTGGGCGATGACGTCTACCGCGACGATCCCACGGTCAACGCCCTGGAGGAAGAAGCGGCTTCTATCGTCGGCCAAGAGGCGGCGGTGCTCACTCCCACGGGGACGATGGGGAACCAACTGGGCATAATGCTCCAGACCCGGCGGGGAGAGGACGTGCTCTGCGACGCGGGGACGCACCTGCGCAACGTGGAGGCGGGGGCGGGCGCCGCCCTGTCGGGAGTGGCCTTTCGAACCATGGACGTGGACGCCGGACGGATCACCCCCGCAGACATTGACCAGGCGATGCAATTGGCAGGCAGCCTCTTCCCACGTATCGGACTGATGGTGTGGGAGAACACTCACAACATGTCGGGAGGGAGGGTGATACCCGCCGACGTGATGGCGGAAGGCAATCGGGCCGCCCGCCGACACGGCCTCTCCATCCATCTCGACGGGGCGCGGGTGTTCAACGCGGCGGTGGCCTCCGGACTTCCCCCGGCCCGGTTCGCCGAGGGGGTGGACACGGTGCAGTTTTGCTTCTCCAAGGGGCTGGGGGCTCCGGTGGGGTCCATTCTGTGCGGTTCTGCCGACCTGGTGGCCGAGGCGCGTTACCTCCGAAAGAGGCTGGGAGGGGCCATGAGACAGGCCGGCATCATTGCAGCGCCGGCCCGTATCGCCCTCCGGGACTGGTCCCGTCTCTCTGCCGACCATGAACTGGCGTCGCGCATGGCGCGCGGGCTGGCCGACCGTCATCCGGGATCGGTGGATCCCGAGATAACCGAGACGAACATGGTTCGGGTGGAGGTGGGGGAACTGTCGGGAGGATGGGCGCCGGTCCGCGCCCGGCTGAAGGAGTCGGGGGTGGTAGTCAGGGATCCCTTGGCCGGAACGGTGCGGCTGGTGACCCATCGCGATGTGGACGGCGCCGACGTGGAGCGGTTGCTGGCGGCTTTCACCCCGGATTGACCGGGTAACCGTAGCTTTCCCCGCAGGGTCATACCTCAGCACCAGTGAATTACGCAGTCCTCTTTCCCGGCCAGGGCAGCCAGTTCGTGGGAATGGGCGCCGATCTTTTCGAGGCTCGGCCCGATCTTCTGGGTGACCGCGTGGACGAACTGTTGGGTTGGTCCCTACGCGACCTCTGCCTGGCTGGACCCGAGGAACTGCTGGTCCGCACCGAGCGGGCCCAACCCGCGCTGTTCTGTCTCTCCTTTGCTCTGTGGGCCGAACTGTCGGACCGGCTTCCCCGCCTCCCGATCGCCGCCGCCGGCCACTCCTTGGGCGAGTACACCGCTCTGGCCGCGGCGGGGGTGTTCGGGTACGAAGAGACGCTGTCCGTGGTGTCGGCAAGGGGCCGGGCGATGGCCGAGGCCGCCGACGCCGAGGACTCGGGAATGGTGGCGCTGATGGGCGTGGATGATGACGTTGCGGAGGAGGTGGCCGAGGCCCGCCGAATGGAGGGAGGGCGGTTGGTGGTGGCCAATCTGAACGCTCCGGGTCAGGTGGTGATGGCTGGAGGGGCCTCCGACCTCGATTGGCTCGAGTCTCGGGGTCGCAGCCTTGGAATTCGCAGGATGGTCCGACTGCCGGTGGCCGGAGCCTTTCACTCCGGGTTCATGGCGCCGGCGGCCCGCAGGGTGGAGGAGGCCCTGGTCGGGCTCAGGTCGCATCCTGCCTGCTTCCCGGTATACGCCAATGTGAGTGGCGAACCGATGGAGGGCGCCCGCGTCGCCGAGACCCTGGTCACCCAGGTGTCTTCCCCGGTCAGGTTCGCAGAGAGCCTCACAGCCATGGCGCGGCAGGGAGTCGAGGTCTTTGTGCATGTCGGCCCGGGCAAGGTGACCGCCGGCCTGGCCAGGCGCACCGTTCCCTCGGCGACGGTGCTGACCGTAAATGATGTGGCAGGAGCGGCCAAGGTGGCGGAATCCATATCTAGCATGGAGTTTTCGCGAGGAGAGTGAGCATGACCAGGGCTGCAATTACCGGATGGGGAAAGTGCGTTCCCCCAACCGTGCTGAGCAACGCCGACCTGGAACGGATGATCGACACCTCCGATGAGTGGATCACGGTTCGCTCCGGGATCAAGGAGAGGCGGATCAGTCATGTGGAGCCGTCCGAGATGGCCGCGGTGGCGTCCGAACATGCCCTGGCGGCCGCCGGTCGGGACATTGGGGAGATCGATCTGATCATTGTCGCCTCCTGCACTTCTGATTCCGTGATTCCGGCCACAGCAGCTCATGTGCACCGTTTGCTCGGCGCTCCGGTCCCCACCGCGGCTTTCGACCTCAACGCCAACTGCTCGGGTTTCGTCTATTCGTTGATCAACGCCGCCAAGATGATCGAGTCAGGCATGCATTCGAGGGTGCTGGTCGCCGCCACCGAACGACTCAGCGCCCTGCTCGACTTCACGGACCGGTCGACGGCGGTGCTGTTCGGCGACGCCGCCGGCGCGGTGGTCGTGGAGCCGACCGAGGAAGATCACGGTCTGCTCTCGGGTTTCGTGCAGATGGACTCTTCAGCCCTGGGGTATCTGGAGGTGTCCAACGACGGGCTCAGCGGGATGCCGGCCCGCGCCCTGGAGGCGGCCCATGGCGGGATCACCATGAACGGGCGTGAGGTGTTCCGCCGGGCGGTGGTGGCCATGGGGGACCTGTCGGTGAGGGCGGTTGTCGAGGCCGGCCTGGGACTGGAGGAAGTGGACCTGCTCATACCTCATCAGGCCAACATGAGAATCATCGACGCTACCGCCAAACGGCTGAAACTCCCTTCCGAGAAGGTCTACACCAACATCCATGCCTACGGGAACACCTCGGCGGCGACCATCCCGGTGGCGTTGGTGGAGGCCTTGGAACAGGGGTACATCTCCGCCGGCGCCAACGTGGTGTTCGCCGCGTTCGGGGGTGGGCTGACCGCCGGGGCGGCCGTGCTCCGCTGGGGGGAGCGGACCCATCCCCTGGCGCGGAGCGAAGCCGCTCTTGCTCCAACCGACCGCAGCCTCATGGAGTTGTTGGAGGCCAATTTCCGGGTGTACGGGTATCCGGAGAAAATGAGATGAGCCGGGTCGCCCTGGTCACCGGAGGATCACGGGGGATCGGCCGAGCGGTCTGCATGGAGATGGCCGGACGAGGCTGTCGGGTGGCGGTCAACTATGCCCGACGCTCCGATGCAGCCGCAGAGGTGGTACAGGCCATCCGGCAGGCCGGGGGAGAAGCCCTGGCGATCGGCGCCGACGTGTCGGATGCCGACCAGGTGAACCGGATGTTCGAGGAGGCCAAGCAGGCCCTGGGCCCGGTGGAGATCCTGGTCAACAACGCCGGGATCACCAGGGATGGGCT
>JAPPKR010000206.1 GCA_028819835.1 bacterium
CGCCCGACAGCATCCGTCCCGATGCGGGGGCCGCCAGGTTGTGGGCGCGGGCCAGGCGGGTTATGGAGTCCAACAGAATCACCACGTCCAGTCCGGTCTCCACCATGCGCTTGGCGCGCTCCAGGGCGAGATCGGCGATCTGGGTGTGCTGCTCGGCGGGCCGGTCGAAGGTGGAGTAGACCACGTCACCCTTGACCGATCTCTGCATGTCGGTCACCTCTTCGGGACGCTCGTCCACCAGCACCACCATCAGCCGGCACTCCGGATTGTTGATGATTATCGACTGGGCGATCTCCTTGAGCACGGTGGTCTTACCGGCCTTGGGTGGGGAGACGATCAGTCCCCGCTGCCCCTTGCCTATCGGGGAGATGAGGTCGATGAGGCGGGCCAGGGTCCGATTGGGCATTCCCTCCAATTCCAGGCGGAGCCGCTGATCCGGGAAGAGGGGCGTCAGCTTGTCGAACTTGGGGCGACGCATTGCCTCGCCGGGGTCCATCTTGTTGACATGTTCCACTCTCACCATTCCCGGGTACTTCTCCTGTGAGCGAGGAGGCCTGATCGGCCCGCCCACCAGATCACCCTTGCGAAGCTGCATGCGGCGGATAAGCCCGGCGGAGACGTAGACGTCCCTCTCGCCCGGCCCGTATCCCGACACCCGGAGGAAACCGTAACCCTCGGGGAGGATGTCCAGCAGCCCTTCCCTCACCTCCATCTCGCTTTCGGGGATGTTGGAGTGAGAAGACTGCCGTCGGCCCCGTCCGCGTCGGCGTCGACCTCCGCCGGAATGCGGAGGCCCCGGGTTCTCGGTCACCTTGAAGTCAAAGTCCGGGGAGGCCCCTTCCGACGGACGACGGCTCTCGTCCTGGGAGGCGCCGCCCTGGGATCGTCTGGAGGCCGGGGAAGGGGGCACCGGCGCGGGAGGCGCCTGCTGGCGTCCACCGCTGCGCGCCCTGGATGCCTGGGGTGTCTTGCCACCGCCCGGGTTGGGTTCGGCGCCGCGGCCTGTTATGGCCTTTATCAACTGCTCCTTGCCCATCCCGCCGGAGTCGATGCCGATCGCCGAGGCGATTTGGCGCAGGTCATTGACCGATTTGGAAAGGAGTTGTCCGTTTTCGGATTCACTGGTCATAGAGGATTCCTCATCTTCTCGAAGTTTCCGAATTGCCTATTTGCTTACTCTGCGAAGGTATGGGGCTGTAACGCGTTACAGAAAACCGCCTTGAAAAGAATTCTTGGGTGTTCGCCGCCGGACCCAAATGGGCGGACGAACCAGACTGGGCATACTATAACAGATCGGGCGTCTATGTGTCAAACTCATAAACGGACGCCCCCCGCTCCGGCCTGGGCGACCGGTTGGCCAGGGCTAGCGGCGGGTCTCCTCCAGGAAGGACAAGAGGCTGCCCAGCCGAGCGGGGATCACGGTAATCCGCTCGGGACGCCGGGAGAGGTCGGCCAGGCGGGAGGGCGGATCGGGGGAGGATCCCACCGCCTCGGCCACCGCTTCGGGGGACTTGGCGGGATGAGCCGTGGCGATGCTCACCACCTCCTCGCCGGCCGCCCGCAGGGGCTCCGCCATAGCCCAACCCAGGGCGCTGTGGGGGTCGAGCAGCAGTCCGTGCTTGCGGTGGACGGCGGCGATCACCTCGACTATGGACCGGTCGTCCAGCCATCCCGCTTCGAAGTCTTCCGACATGCGGGAGTGAAGCTCTTTGTCGAGCCGCAGTTCGCCGCGGCTTCGGTAGGAGTCCATCATCTCCGACATCCACCCGCCCCGCCGGGAACCCAGTTCGAACAGGTATCTCTCCAGGTTGGAGGGGATTTGAATGTCCATGGCGGGAGCGAGAGTGGGACGCACCTCATCGATGGAGAGCAGACCCTCGGAGATGAGTCGTGTCAGTCCCCGGTTGTGGTTGTTGGCCACCACCAGTCGCCCGACCGGGCCGCCCATCCTCCGGGCCGCCCATCCGGCCAGTACGTTGCCGAAATTGCCGGTGGGAACCGAGAAGTTGACCTTCCGGCCCAGTCGGTGCCCCACCCACAGGTAGTAGGCGATCTGGGCGAGGATCCGCGCCCAGTTGATCGAGTTGATGGCGGCCAGGGCCATCCGGCGCCGCACCGCCGCGTCGGCGAAGGCCGCCTTGACCAGGTCCTGGCAGTCGTCGAAAGTACCTTCCACCGCCACTGCGTGGACATTGGGAGACTCCACGGTCGTCATCTGCCGACGTTGGATCTCGGAGACCCGACCTTGCGGATAGAGGATCACGATGTCGATGGCGGCCCGGTCCCGGCAGGCCTCGATGGCTGCGGAGCCGGTGTCCCCGGAGGTGGCGCCCAGCACGAGAATCCGCTTTCCCTGGATTTCCAGCAGTTGATCGAACAGCCTTCCCAGCAGTTGGAGGGCATAGTCCTTGAAGGAGAGGGTCGGCCCCGACGTCAGGTCCAGAAGCCATCTCCCCTCGGAAACCTCCCGGAGCGGCGCCGGGCCCTGAGGTCCGAAGTCGGAGTAGGCCTCGGTCGCCAGCCGGGGAAGGTGGTCGGACAGCAGACTGTCCCCCATGAAGGGGGCGGCCACGGCGGACACCATCTCGTGATAGGACGCCCCCGGCCCCAGCCGCGGAGCATCCGGCCACCGGACGGGAACGTAGAGTCCCCCGTCGGGCGCCGGACCGGCCAACAGGATCTCATCGAAGGAAACGGGCTCGGTTCCCCCCCGGGTTGAGACGTATTTCACAGCCGGCCCGAGCCGGCGGTGGTCTCCATCAGGGACCGGCGCCCGCTACTCGAATGGTGGCGGCCACCTGCCGCACCACATCCAGAGCCTCCAGGTCCTTGACGGCCGCCCGGTGGTTGGTCTCCCGGGCATGGTGGGTGACCAGGAGGAGCGTGGCGTAGTCTCCCCTTCCGTCCTGCCACACCGACATGATCGACACCTGGTGGATCCCGAACACGGCCGCGATCCGGGCCAGGACTCCCGGGCGGTCCCTCACCTCGAGGCGCAGGTACCACTGGGTCTCCACCTCTGAGAAGTCCCGCACGTCGCCGTTACCGAATCGAACTCGGGGGGCCACCTTGGTGCCGGCCAGAAATTCACGGGAGGCGAGGATCACATCTCCCAGCACGGCGGTTGCGGTGGGCTCCCCTCCCGCTCCCGGCCCCAGGAACAGAAGCTCGCCGATGGAGGGTCCCTCCAGGAAGACGCCGTTGTTGGCCCCGCGGATCAGCGCCAAGGGGTGGTCCAACGGCACGAGGGCGGGGTGGACCCGTACAGCCGGCCCCTGGGGGGAACTCTCAGCCACGGCCAGCAACTTGATGGTGTATCCAAGCTGGCGGGCAAAGCCGAGATCCTGTGAGGCAAGGTCGGTGATTCCCTCGGTGTGGACGCGGTCGATACTCACCCATCGACCGAAAGCCAGGCCTGCCAGGATGGCGGCCTTGGCCGCCGCGTCGCTCCCGCTCACGTCCGCGGTTGGATCCGCCTCGGCATATCCAAGTCGCTGCGCATCGGCCAGGGCCTCGTCATAGGGCATGCCCTCGGAGTCCATGGCGGTCAGGATGAAATTGGTGGTCCCGTTGACGATTCCCATTACCCGCTCGATCCGCTCCCCGGCCAATGACTCCGAGAGTGGGCGAATCAGGGGTATGCCTCCTCCAACAGCCGCCTCGAAGAGTAGGGACACCCCCTTCGCCGCCGCCCGAGCGAACAACTCGGGTCCGTGGAGCGAAAGGAGTTCCTTGTTGGCGGTAATCACCGGTTTGCCCAGATCCAGGGCGGAGAGGACCATTTCCCGGGCGGGATCGACCCCTCCCATCAACTCCACGACCAGGTCGACTTCAGGGTGAGAGACCACCAGGTCGGCCCGGTCGACGATGTACCGGGAGGGAAAGAGGCGGGGTTTGCCCAACTCCCGCACCGCAACCGCCCGCAGGCGCAGATCGATCCCGGACTTGGCGAGTATGGCTTCCCGGTCTTCGAGCAGCCGCCGGGCCAACTCACCGCCGACGGTGCCTCCTCCCAGGATGCCTACGCCTATTTCCATAGCGGGAATGCTAGAGGCAATCAGGTAGCCTTCGGCAAACGTAATCGCTCCCTAAGACCAAGTGGTCATGGCCGGACCTCTGCCCTTTCATCTTCTTCCCATCACCTCCGAGGTGGTTGACGGACGCCTGACGGTGGGTGGCTGCGACCTGGTCGGCTTGGCGGAACGGTACGGGACCCCCTTGTTCGTCTATGACGAAGCGCACCTGCGCCGCCGGTGCCGGGAGGCGTCGGAGGCCTTCGGTGGGGGAGTCTCCTATGCGGCCAAGGCTTTCTTGTGCCTGGCCATGGCCAGGCTGGTGGAATCGGAGGGCCTAGGTATGGATGTGGCCACCGGAGGGGAGTTGGCGATGGCCCTGCGGGCGGGCTTTCCACCCTCCAGGCTGGTCTTCCACGGCAACAACAAGTCTGTGGAGGAACTGACCATGGCGATCGAGTCGGGCGTGGGCAGGGTGGTGGTGGACTCCTTCGATGAGATGGATCGAATCGACCGGCTTCACTCCCGGATGGGATGTGCGCCGGTGGACGTCCTGATCCGGATCACACCGGGGGTGGACGCGCACACCCATGAGTTCGTGGCCACCGGTCACGACGACACCAAGTTCGGTTTCACGGTGTCGTCGGGCGCGGCCGACCGGGCCGTGCGCAGGGCCAAGGAGTCTCCCTCCATGAACGCCCGGGGCGTGCACGCCCACATCGGCAGCCAGGTCTTCCGGCTCGAGTCGTTCCGGGAGGCCGCCCGGATCGTGTCGAGTATGGCTGCTCCCTTCGGCTTGGAGGAGTTGTCCCTGGGAGGCGGGTTGGGGGTCCCCTATGTGGAGGGAGAGTCGGCGCCGACCATCGGCGAGTGGGCCGAGGCTCTGGTGGGGGCTTGCCGGGCCGAGGGAGTCACGGGAACGATCATGGCCGAACCGGGGAGGGCGATCGCGGCTGCGGCGGCGCTCACTCTATACCGGGTGGGGACCATCAAGGAGATTCCGGGGGTGCGCACCTACCTGGCGGTGGACGGAGGCATGAGCGACAACCCCCGGCCGGTGCTGTACGGGAGCGGCTACGAGGTGTTCCTGCCCCGGGCGGTGTGCGCCCCGAGGGGGCGGGAGGTGACGGTGGTGGGGAAGCACTGTGAGAGCGGCGATCGACTGGTTACTTCGGGCTGGCTTCCCGGAGAGGTCGAGGTGGGCGATGTCGTCGCCACCCCGGTCACCGGAGCCTACGGCCACTCGATGGGCTCGGGCTATCAGAAGGTCCCCCGGCCCCCGGTGG
>JAPPKR010000281.1 GCA_028819835.1 bacterium
AGAACACGACGCTCTTCTCCGACGAACTGTTCGGTCCGGCGGTGGGGGTCGTCCCGGTCGACAGTGTCGAGGAAGCCATTTCCCTTTGCAACCGGACCTCCTACGGTCTGGGAGCCGGAGTATTCACCAGGGATATAGCCACCGCTGTCCGCTTCGCCCGCGATGTGGACGCCGGAAACGTACATATCAACTGGGGTCCGCTGTGGCGAGTCGATCCCATGCCTTACGGTGGATTGAAGGGGAGTGGGATCGGCAAGGAAGGGCCGAAGTACGCGATAGAGGAGATGACCGAGTCCAAAACGGTGGTGATACATACCGGTTAGGAACTTTCGAATCCGGAGGAAAGGAACCAAGAACATGATGAACGGCAACCACACCGACAAGACGATCCGTCTCACCACCGCGCAGGCCATCGTCAAGTTCCTTCAGGCGCAATGGACCGAGTTCGACGGTCAGAGGGAGCGGCTCTTTGCGGGAGTGTTCGGGCTTTTCGGACACGGTAATGTGGTCGGACTGGGACAAGCCCTGGAGGAGTACGGTCACGACCTTGCTTTCTATCAGGCCAAGAACGAACAGTCCGCTGTCCATCAGGCGATGGGTTATGCAAAGGCCAAGAACCGGTTGTCGACCTTCGCATGCGCCGCCTCCACCGGCCCCGGTTCCACCAACATGGTGACCGGTGCAGCCACCGCCACAGCCAACCGGTTGCCGGTCCTGCTCTTCCCGGCCGACACCTTCGTCCGCCGCCGCCAAGGGCCGGTACTCCAGCAAATCGAAGACCTGATGGGCGGTGACATCACAGTCAATGACTCCTTCCGAGCGGTCTCCCGTTTCTTCGATCGCGTCAGCTATCCGGAGCACCTCCTCTCCGCCCTTCCGGAAGCCTGTCGGGTCCTCACCGATCAGGCCGACACGGGCGCGGTGACAATTGCCTTCCATCAGGACACGGAGGGAGAAGCCTGGGACTTTCCCGCCCACTTCTTCTCCCCCCGGGTGTGGCACATACCTCGTCGCCCTCCCGCCACAGACGAGATCGACCGTGCAGCGGCCTTGATCCGCGCCTCGCAAAGACCGTTCCTGATCGCGGGCGGGGGCGTCCGCTACTCGCGGGCGGGCGCCACGGTGGCCGCATTCTCGGAGCGCTTCGGCGTGCCGGTGGGCGAGACCTTCGCCGGTAAGGGAGCGGTTCCGGTCGGGTCCTACCACCTGGGCGCGGTGGGTGTGACGGGGACGGGCGCCGCCAACGCCATGGCCTCCAGGGCGGATTTGGTGATCTGTGTCGGCACCCGGCTGCAGGACTTCACCACCGCTTCCAACTCGCTGTTCCAGAACCGGAATGTTCGCTTCGTGTGTATCAATGTCGCGGGCCGCGATGCCTACAAGCTGGGAGCATCGCCGGTGGTAGCGGATGCCCGACTCTCGGTCGAGCGGTTGCACCAGGCTTTGGAAGCAGGGGGTTGGCAGGCGACCGAGGAGCACCGAACCCAAGCGTCTGCGGAACGCCGTGCCTGGGCCGATCTGATAGATCGCCACCTGGAACGCCCTCCGGGCCAGATCGTGAGCCAGGGCGAGGTAATCCGCGCCCTGAACCGTCATGCCCGACCGGGAGATGTGGTGATGGCCGCGGCCGGATCTCCGCCGGCCGACGTTCACAATCTGTGGGATCACTCCAATGGCACGGAGGTGCACCTGGAGTTCGGTTATTCCTGTATGGGCCACGAGGTACCCGGAGCGATGGGCTACAAGATGGCGCGTCCCGGCGAGGCGGAGGTCTACGTGATCCAGGGTGAGGGCGGTTGGCTCCTTTCCAACCCGGAGATTGTCTCCGCCGTCCAGGAGGGGATCAAGGTGACGGTGATCCTGGTCACCAACGATGGCTACCAGTCGATCCGGAATCTCCAGGAAGGCACCACAGGTGTTCTGTTCGGTACAGAGTTGCGTTTCCGGGAGGGCGACACCGGCCGCCTCACCGGCGATGTGCTCCCCGTCGACTTTTTCCTCAACGCTCAAAGCCTGGGCTGTCGGGTATTCCTTGCCCCGGATATCCCCGAGTTCGAAGAGGCTCTTGCAGATGCTCGCCAAAGCAACCTCCCGGTGGTTATTGTCTGTCCGGTGGAGCCCTACCGGATGCTCCCTGGAGGGGGTGCCTGGTGGGATGTGGGTATCGCCGAAGAGTCCGAAAAGGCCGAGATGCGCCTCATCGCCGAGCTGCACATAAAGGGCCGCGAATCCCAGCGGTTCTACTATGCCGGGGCGGTGGAGCCCCGCGGATAGAACGCGGTTCCTCCCCTATAGCATTACATTCTCGAAGGCCGCGATCGCAAAGAAAGGACTCCGATGTCGAGGCTGAGCAGAGACGCCATGCGCGTCCTAATGGGAGACATCATCTCGGGTCGGTACTCAGAGGGTGCCCGCCTCCCCAAGGAAAGCGACCTGACGGAGCGTTTCGGGGCTAGTCGGGGCACCATCCGGGAGTCGGTCCGCGCCCTTGAGGAGCGAGGACTGGTGAAAGTCACCCACGGAGTCGGAGCAGTGGTGCAACCCTCAGATCGCTGGAACATTCTCGACGCGGATGTCCTGGACATCACCCTGGCCACCGCTCGCCGCAACGACGTGCTGAACGCTTTTCTCGAAGCGCGGCGGATCCTGGAAGTGGAAGCCGTGGCACTGGCCGCCCAGCGGGCTTCGGAAGAGGACCTGCAAACCATCGAGGAGACGTTCGAGCGTTTGAAGATGGCCGCCGAAGCCGCGGTGACCAACCCCTTGGAGGAGGCGAACTATCTGAAGACAGACGCCGAGTTCCATTCGGCGATCTTCAGGGCTGCGGGGAACATCATCCTCGCCAAGATGGTCGAGCCCCTGCAAAAGGCGCTTCAGACCGCCATGCGACCTCTGGCTCGCCCCCACAACCGCATTACCCGAAGCCTCCCGGAGCATGAACGCATCATGAAGACCGTCACCAACCGTGATGAGGAGGGTGCCCGGGCAGCTATGGCAGAGCATCTGGCCACTTCCCTTGTCTATTTGGAGTCCATCCGAGCTGAATAAAGGGCAGTTGTCCGGTAATATAATCTCTTCATGGGCATACCCAGTCATGCAGGAAAAGCCGCTTTCGTGACGGGGGCCAGCAAGGGGATAGGACAACGACTCGCCGTCGGCTTGGCCCAGCACGGAGCCTCGGTAGCGGTTGGATACCACAATGACGCGCAGGGTGCGGCCGAAACCGTGGAGTCGATAGGCCGGGACGGCGGCGCGGCGCATGCCGTGCGACTGGATCTGGCCAGTCTCGACAACAGCCTGGCCGCGGTGGATGAGGTCGCAGAACTTTTCGGGAGGCTCGACATATTGGTGAACAATGCCGCCCGTACCAGGTTCGGGCCCATTCACGAAACCACCGAGGTGGACTTCGACGATGTGGTCAACACCGTGCTCAAGGGCCCCTTTTTCCTGTCGCTGAGGGCATCGGAGATCATGAACGCCAACGGAGGGGGCGCAATAGTGAACATCTCCAGCATTGCGGTGGAAGGCATCATGCCTTTCCACGGCGCATACACCATGGCGAAAGGCGGCTTGGAGTCCATGACCAGGCAGATGGCTCTGGACTTGGCGCCCAGCGTCAGGGTAAACGCCGTGGCGCCCGGCGCCACTCTTACCGCCCGCAACCTCCGTTACAGCGAGGGCTACAGCGACGACTGGTCCAGGGTCACGCCGCTCGGCCGGGTGATGATGCCCGGTGACTATGTGGGGATAGTGAGCTTCTTGACCAGCGACGCCGCCGAAATGATTACCGGCCAGATCATCTACGTGGATGGTGGCTGGTCCCTGCTCGGCTTGGGACCGGACATGGACGCTTTCGATTTCTCATCGGACAAGCCCTGATCAACAGCGAATCGTGATCTGTTCCGGGGTGCGGGACTGCGGACAAACCGAGCGGGAGTCAAACGACACCAGAAGGGAATGACAATGAAGGAAATCGGCTATTACGTAGAGTTGGACATCGATCCCGCCCAGCGGGAAGAATTCCATGTCAACATGCTGAACCACTCGGCGGCCACCCTCGATGGTGAGGAGGGATGCTTGGTCTTCGATGTGTTCGTGGACGCCCGCAACCCCAATCGCTACGCCCTCTTCGAACTCTACGCCGACGAGGCGGCAGTGGATGAGCACCGCTTCTCGAAGCAACTCGCCAAGCACCGCGCGGAGGTGGACCCCGCCATCCTCACCAGGGTCATCTGGGTGGTTAGCGGTCAGGTGGACGAGAGCAACTTCCGCGGCACCGAGTAGGCGGAGTCCCGACTCCTTTTCCACCGAGGCCAGGAATCGAGAGGGCCTGAAGAACCTTCCGCGATGTTCGTCCGGCGCCCTGTTCAGTTGGGCGGTTGGTTCAACTCGATGATGTTCCCATCCGGGTCGCTGAGAAACGCCTGACGTCCGGCCGCAGGTACATGTGCCGATCGCTTTACAGCCACTCCACGCTCCTCGAGCACGTCCAGGAGGCTCTCCAGGTCCTCCACTTCCAGGGCAAAATGATTGTTTGGGTTCGGACCGAGAATGGCAACCTTACCGATGTGAATCGCCTTTTCGGGTCCGGCGCCCACCCACACCCCGGGCGTCTCGAACGCCGGCCGGTGGAGTTCCGGGAGGCCGAGCTTGTCTAAGTAGAACTCCCGGGACCTCTCCAGGTCGGTCGACGGAAGATTCACATGTTGAAGACCCCTGAGGTGCCCGAACAGACCGATGTCACTCATATCGTCACTACCTTCCGACGGTCGGCGGACTCGATCAGAGCGCGGATAGTGGCCATGTTCACCGCGCTCTCCTCGAGTGGGAAGACCTCCGGCTCGTGGTCAAGGATCATTCTCTCCATCGCCTTAACCTCTTCGAAGTAGGCGTTCGTGCCCTCGAAGGTGTGGAAGCTCGTAATCTGATCATCAGCTTCGTCACCGAAGGCTCGGTTGTCATCTCCCGACTTCGAAAGAGGGGCCACTTCAGAGGCCTGCGTTACCACCTCAACCGTGGAAGCCAACTCCACTTGGCTGAGCCACGGGTAGGAGACGCGGACGCGTCCCCGCGAACCGACGAACTCTCCAGACCAGGATGCCACCGCCTCCATGCTGGTCACGAACTGGCCCACCACGCCTCCCTCATAGAGTATCTGGGCGCCGAAGGTCATGTCCACCGGTTGGCCTGCTCTGCGAATAAACCCCTCGACCTCGATCGGTCGCCTCTGCAACACGGCCTGGAACAGGGTGACCGGATAGCAGCCCAGGTCCCACACCGAACCCCCG
>JAPPKR010000290.1 GCA_028819835.1 bacterium
CGCTGACCATGACCTTCACCGAGAACTTGGACGGGGACTCCGTACCGGCGCCCGGTGCCTTCCGGGTCACCGTGAACGGGTCCCGGCGCAGCATCGCCTCCGGCGGCGTGGCCGTCTCCGGCCAGACGGTGACGCTGACCCTGGCCTCGGGGGTGGCCCACGGCGACACGGTGAAGGTGCGCTACACCAGGCCCTCCCGCAACCCGCTGCAGGGCGACGCTGGCGTCGCCGGTGTCGCCGTCTCCACTTTCGCCGACCAGGACGTGACCAACAACACGCCCGCAGGCATCATCTGGTCGGCCACGCTGAATGCGAGGAACCTCTCCGGTCCGTTTGGTTGCTGGACCGGAGTATACGGTGAAAGTAATGATTGTAGCAGCGCGCTCTCCGACCACTCATTCACACATGCGGGCACCGATTATCAGCTCGAAGCAGTCATCGAGGCTGCGACCACGGACAACGTGAAAGTCTTATTCGTCCAACTCGACAGGGAGTTTCCCAACGATTTGACGTTGCATGTCGACGGTCGCCGGTTCCCCCTAGCCGACGGAACCTACAGCGACAGCAACAAAAGAGTAACGTGGACCAACCCCGGCGTTGTCTGGTCGCAGGACCAGCAGGTCTTGTTGCGCCTGACGGCCCCGCAGTCCGGCGGCAGCGGTCTAATCGGGAGCGACGAGGATCAGGTTCCGGCGGCAACCGTGTCCCGCGTGGCAGTGTCCTCCTCGCCCCAGGCCAACGATACCTACGCCCTGGGCGAGACCATCCGCATCACGCTGAGCTTCACCCAGTTGGTGGTGGACGTGGACACAACGGGAGGAACGCCCCGCCTCAAGATCGACATGGACCCGGCCGAGTGGGGCGAGAAGTGGGCCACCTACGAGAGCGGCAGCGGCACCCACAGCCTCACCTTCTCCCACACGGTGGTGGAGCCCAACATCTCCACCCAGGGCATCGCCGTGCTGGAGAACTCCCTGGAGCTGAACGGCGGCACCATCCAGTCGGACGGCGAGGACGCCGGCCTGGCCCACACCGGCCTGGCCCACGACCCCAGCCACAAGGTGGACTGGCAGACGCAGCCGGAGAACGGCGGCGGCGGCAACAGCGGACAGAGCGGGAACGACCAGCAGCAGGTCTCCCCGGCATCGGTGTCCCGCGTGGCCGTCTCCTCCTCGCCCCAGGCCAACGCCACCTACGCCCTGGGCGAGACCATCCGCATCACGCTGACCTTCACCGAGTTGCAGGTGGACGTGGACACGTCGGGAGGAACTCCCCGTCTCAAGATCGACATGGACCCGGCGGAGTGGGGCGAGAAGTGGGCGTCCTACGAGAGCGGCAGCGGCACCCACAGCCTCACCTTCGCCCACACGGTGGTGGAACCCAACATCTCCACCCAGGGCATCGCCGTGCTGGCGAACACACTGGAGCTCAACGGCAGCACCATCCAGTCTGACGGCGCGGACGCCGACGCCGACCTGGCCCACACCGGCCTGGCCCACGACGCCGAGCACAAGGTGGACTGGCAGCAGTCGCCGCCTGCGGCCAACAGTCCGGCCACGGGCGCGCCGGCCATCACCGGCACGGCCCGGGTGGGCGAGACCCTGACGGCGGACACCTCGGGAATTGCCGACGCCGACGGGCTGGACGACGCCAGCTTCAGCTACCAGTGGCTGGCCGACGGCGCCGACATATCGGGGGCTACGGGTTCATCGTACACCCTGGCCGGCGCGGACCGGGGCAAGGCCGTCCGGGTGCGGGTGTCCTTCACCGACGACGCGGGCAATTCGGAGACGCTGACCAGCGCGGCCACCGCCGCAGTGGCGGCCAAGCCGCCGGAGGTAGACCGGCGTTACAGTAACTTCGGACCCAGGGGATGACGACACCTACGGGCTGAACGACGTGATCACCATCAGCGTCACCTTCGACGAGGCGGTGGACGTGGACACGTCGGGCGGAACGCCCCGCCTCAAGATCGACATGGACCCGGCGGAGTGGGGCGAGAAGTGGGCCGGATACCACAGCGGCAGCGGCACGGCCACCCTGACCTTCACCCACACCGTGGTGGAACCCAACATCTCCACCCAGGGCATTGCCGTGCTGGCCGACACCCTGGAACTGAACGGCGGCGACATCGAGTCAGCGGCCACGGACGCCGACGCCGACCTGTCCCACGCCGGCCTGGCCCACGACCCCAACCACAAGGTGGACTGGAACATATCGGAGGAAAGCCCAGGGTCCTGACGGGGCCATGAGCGGCTTCGGCCCGGCCCGCTGCGGAGCGGTTCATACCCGCGCAACGGCGCTCCGGATTTCACCGGAGCGCCTTAGCGTTCCGCGAAGCGGCGTTCCAGGGCTTCGGTACAGACCGACGGCACACCTGCCCCACAGGACTCGTGTGCAAGGAGACACGCAGCATGAGGACCGGCCCTTTCCCGCCCCGGGTGTGGCTCAACCCCGTCGCCGTGTGGGAGTTGCTGGACCAGCTCGACATCTCCCAGAACCAACTGGCACGGCTGGCGGGCATTTCCCCCGGCCACCTTTCCCTGCTGATGAACGGCAAGCGCAGCCCGGCCCCCGGCGTCCGGCGGCGGCTGATGAAGGCCCTGGGCGTGGACGACTTTCACGTCCTGTTCATCATGGAGCGGCCAACTGCCGCTGGCGGTAGCGGAGGGCGGGCCATCGCCCACGACGCAAGTGGCAACTGTCTGGAATGTCGAGACGATTGAGCAAAATGCCTCGTCTCATCCCAGGCTCATCCATCCTTGTCAACGGTTGTGAGGAACCCCCAATGCCAGACGTGAAATTCCCGACCCCTTCCGGCGATTGCCTTGAACGCAATGAGGTGGCATAAAATGAGGTGGCATAAATGGAGCTGCGGGGCCTTCCATTCCCCGCGCCGGGCGAGGAGGCGGCTGGAAGGCGGCGGACCGCCGACCACATTACAACCGGGGTCGCATACGAGACCGTGCAGGAGCAGAACGCATGGACAAAGCAACGAGACCGGCAACGGAAGCGCCGTCCGCCAACGCGGCGGACGACGAGGCTGCGCGCCTGGCTGCGTTCCTGTTCGGCGAGGAGGCCAAGGAAACGGACCCACCAAGGGAAGCGCCGTTCAACCTAGCGACGGAATACGAGGCTGCGCGCTTGGCTGCCCGCCTGTTCGGCGAGAAGTCCGCAGTCAGCTACCTCGTAGCGGGCCGGTTGATCCGCTTCGACCGCCTCCCGGTCGGTGATCTGGGGCTGCTCACGGTCGGGTTCCGCATCACGGACCGGCCCAACGAGAAGTGGACCCGTCGCTTCAACCGGTTCAAGTACGGCGACCCTGCCGCCGTCAGGGCGGCCACCCGCACCCTCTGCGCGGCGTTCGACTTGTTCCGCCTTGACGCGAACCCCCGCGTCGTCGTCGTCTCCTCGGTCTCTTCGGGGCAAAACATCGTGCGAAACGACACCCCGGCTTCGATACTGGCGTCCGCGCTTGCGGAATCCCGCGGCTGGGAGTGGCTTCCGCATCACGTTACCAAGGACCGGCATCCCAGCATCACCCGCATCCCCTCCGCTGCCGAGCGGGACGCCACCGTGGACGGGGTGTACCTTGCTGCCCCCATCGGGGGCGAGCCCGGCCTCGTGATCGTCGTCGATGACTTCTGCACCCGGGGCGCGACGTTTGCCGACATCGCCCGCGCCATCCGGGAGTCCAACCCCGGGTGGGAGATTCAGCCGGTCAGCCTCGCCAAGACCGAGCGCGCCGCCTACTGGAATGGCGAGCTGACCAACGCGCACATCCCCGACGAGCTGGATGCCATCTGGCGCGGGGACCCGGAGGCCGCGTCGCCCTTCTATTGAAATGCAAAAGGGGCCGCATACATGGCCCGCTTCCCCGGCCATACCCTCCGCAAACGCAAAAAGCGCCCACATATGGATGAGCCGGACTTCCCTCTAACCGGCCAGCGGATTCTGACCGGTCTCCCTCGCAAGCGTCTTGGCAAGCTCGCGGTAGTCCTCCGCCACGTCGAACCGGACCTTGGCCTCATGTTCCTCTATTGCGGCCTCGATGACCTTCCCGGCGAGCGGCGCCGCCAGCGCCTTGCACTCCGGGCAGACGTTCCCGACGGACGGGCCATGCACCCGGTCCTCAAGGTAGAACCCCACGCTTCGTCGCTCTTCGGCCAGGGTTTCGACCCCGCACAGCGCCTCCTCCTCGCGGGCGTTCTCGTCGAACAGGTGCATCTCCACAACCTCCTGCCTCCTTTTGGTTTCAACTGCCCACGTCAATGACCCGTCTCCATTGTCTCTCATGTCCCACTTTCCCTTCTACGTTTCCCAACTGTCCCCGAAACGCAAAACCCCCCATACATGGACGTGCGTTCCCTGAAACGCAAAAAAGCCCACACATATGGGTTCGGCGGGGGAAGGACACCGCCATGCGGCATCCTTCCCCCGTGGGTTGCGCTCTCGCGGCCCGGCCTAGAACAGGCGCAGCGTCTCGGGTTGCGGCTGCTGTTCCGCCTCCGCTTCCCCCTCAGTGGTTGCGGCCTGGGCCGCAGCCTGCTGGCGGCGGTTCCGCTGCCTGGGCGGGGGAGTGGGTTTCACGTAGGCCGGGTGCATGGGTTCCTCCTCCCACCGGGCCTTGGCCCGGGCCACCACCGCCGGAAACTCGTCGGCCAGCTCGAACAGGTCGGTATCCTCGAAGGACTCGATGTGCGGGTCCGCCGAGGGCTGCTGCACTCCGATAATGGCGCGGCCTCCCCGGATGGATAGCACCACCTTCAGCTCCTCGGAGCCTTCCGTCTCGGCAGCAGCGGGCTGCTCCCCACCGGCATCGGCATCATCGGCAACGACGGGTTCTCCAGCGTCGGCTTCCGCGTCGCCGTCCAGCCCATCGGATGTTTCCAGGTCGCCCACGTCGTCCGTGACTTCTGCGGCCAGAAACTCCCCGTCAGCGTCGGGTTCCTCAGCGATGGTTTCCACGTCGGCGTTCTCCCCGGCAACATCGACAGCCGAGTCGTCCGGCGTTTCCTCGGTCACGCCGCCGAACAAGAACTCTTCTACGTTCACCACGTCCGAGGCATGGTTTCCCGTTTCGTTGTCGTCAGTCATGGTATCTCCCTCTCTGATTTCCCCATGGTGCGGCGAGCCTTCCCGTGACCCGCACTTGATCTCGCCCAGGGTCCTCGGCTGCCAGTACAGGTCGCGCTCCACGGCGGGAACGTCTCCGAACACCGTGGTCTCGGCC
>JAPPKR010000006.1 GCA_028819835.1 bacterium
TCCGGTATGACGCTCCCTTGAAGCCTCGCCGGTCGCCGTCGGGGTCGGCGGTGGTACGCAGAGTTCGGCGGGTCTGACGCCGGCCGGTGTTGAACGGGGGATCGATGTACACCAGGGACATGGTCTCATCGGGCAACCGTCGGAGCACCGGGAGGTTGTCGCCCGACACCACCAGGTTCGGGCCGTCCAGACGGCCGTTGTGATATTCGAGCCCCCAGAGGCCCAGATCGGGCATCACATATCGCCCGGAGAGGGCTCGATCCGGACCGGGTCTCCCACCCGGATGAGGCCGCCCTTCACCACCTGGGCTGCGATGCCGGCCCGTCCCTCGAGGGCTTGGCGCGCCCGGGGGCCGACGGTCTCGTTCATCCGCTCACACGGCGGGCAGTCCCGCCACACCGACAGGACGGCCTCGCCGAGATGGATCAGGGTGCCGGTGGTGCGGGGGAGGCGATCAGCGTCCACGGTGATGTTGCGGCGGGTTGCGCCCGCCGGTATGGGGTATCCCAACCGGCCGGCGGCCTCGTCCAGCTCGCCCTCGGCGACCATCGTCACGTTGCGGATGGTGCCCAGGTAGCGGTCGCCTTCCAGGCCCGCTCCCTCCACCGCGAACACCTCGTTGACCTCGATCGGGTCGGCCTTGTGGAGCGGCGCCAGGTGGAGGTGGGTCACCGAGGCCATCGGCCTAGCTGCAGCCGAGTGAGGCCCCGCAGTTGAGGCAGCGGTAGCAACTCCCGTTGCGGACCGTCATGTGCCCGCACTCGTCGCACATGGGAGCGTCTCCCATCATCTTGCTCAAGAGGATCTGCGTCGAGGATGGCATCATGGCGGTCCCGCCTGCCTCGGCCTGGGGAAAGAGCTGGGAGATCAGGTCGTCGGTCGCCGGGGAGTCGGCGAACTCGGCGGCTTCCTTCACCGCCTCCAGGTTGTCCTCCTCCTGGGCTGCGGCCAGGGCCAACTGCTGTCCCCGGTCCGAGACCGTCGGGTGGGGCTCCTCGGGGAGTTCCCTCTGCTCCGGCGTCCTGACCTGGCCCAGGTCTTCCCGCTCCAGGTACTCGATGGCCAGGGCCCGGAAGATGTAGTCGACCATGGAAGAGGCCATCTTGATGTTGGGATGGTTCTGCACCAGCCCCCGGGGCTCGAAGGTCTGGTACATGAAGGTGTCCACGAACTCCTCGAGCGGGACCCCGTACTGGAGGCCCTTGGAGACCGCGATGGCGAAGCAGGAGAGAATGCCCCGCAGGGTGGCCCCCTCCTTGGCCAGGTCGATGAACAACTCTCCGAGCGTGCCGTCGTTGTACTCGCCGGTGCGGATGTAGAGCTTGTGGCCGCCCACCCGGGCCTCCCGGGTCCAGCCTTTCCGGCGGGACGACAGGAGGAATCGGGGAGGCTTCATGCCCTGGGAGTAGGCCTGGGTGGGAGAGGTCCCCTCCGGGAGGGGTCCGTAGGCCAGGCGCTGTTCGATGCCGAGCGCCTCGTCGAGTTCCGGCTCGTCCTCACCGGAGGAGTCGTCGGCGGCCGAGGAGAGAGGCTGGGAGGCCTTGGAGCCGTCCCGGTAGAGGGCCATCGACTTGAGACCCAGCTTCCAGGACAGGTCGTAGGCGTCCTTGATGTCATCGGGGCTCACGTCGCTGGGCATGTTGATGGTCTTCGAGATGGCGCCGGAGATGAACGGCTGGGTGGCGGCCATCATCCGGATGTGCCCGTTGTGGTGGATGAACCGCCGTCCATGGCGGCCGTTGCGGTTGGCGGTGTCGAACACGGCAAGGTGCTCTTCCTTCAGGTAGGGAGCGCCCTCGATGGCCTGGCGGCCGCAGATGTGGTCGCCGGCGGCATCGATCTGGTCGGAGGTGAAGCCCAGGAATGAGAGGAGGTCGAAATCGAGCCGCTGGGACTGGGAGGGCTCCACTCCCAGACGCCGCAGGGTCGGCTCGCCGACCGCCAGCACGTTGAAGGCGTGCCGCAGTTCGAACATCCCCGGCAGGGACTCCTCGATCCGGTCGAGGTCCTCGTCGGTGAAGCCGTGCGCCCGGAGGCTCCTCCGGTTGATGTGGGGAGACCCCTCCAGGGAGGAGGTGCCCACCACGTAGTCGATGATCTCCCGCTTCTCCTCGGGCGTGTAGCCCAGGGTGTCGAGAGCCGGACCCACCGACTGGTTGACGATCTTGAAGTACCCGCCTCCCGCCAGTTTCTTGAACTTGACCAGGGCGAAATCGGGTTCCACGCCTGTGGTGTCACAATCCATTTGAAGGCCGATTGTCCCGGTCGGGGCAATACAACTTATCTGTGCGTTTCGGAAGCCGTGGCGGGCTCCCAGTTCCAGGGCCGTATCCCAGACCTCGCGGGCGGCCTGGGAAAGGTCCAAGGGGCAGAGCCGACTGCTGATGCCCATCACCGCCTGTGAGACGCCCTCGTACTCGGAGGCCGGGGCGTCGTAGGCGGCGCGCCGGTGGTTTCGGATGACCCGCAGCATGGGCTCGCGGTTTTCCTCGAAGCGCCGGAAGGGACCGGTAACCGAGGCCATCTCCGCCGAGGTGGTGTAGGCCTGGCCGCTGAGGATGGAGGTGAGCGCCCCGGCTATGGCGCGTCCCCGGCCGGAGTCGTAGGGGATGCCCATTCGCATCAGGAGCGACCCGAGGTTGGCATAGCCCAGCCCCAGGGTGCGATAGTCATAGGAGCCCTGGGCGATGGCCCTGGAGGGGAAGTGGGCCATGGCCACCGATATCTCCAGGACCATGGTCCACAGACGGATGGCGTGCAGGTAGCTGTCGATGTCGAATACCCCTGTGCGGTCGTTGTAGAAGGCGACCAGGTTCACCGAGGCCAGGTTGCAGGCGGTGTTGTCCAGGAACATGTACTCCGAACAGGGGTTGGAGCCGCGGATCCGGCCCCCGGCGGGAGAGGTGTGCCACTCGTTGATGGTGGTGTCGAACTGCACTCCCGGGTCGGCGCAGGCCCAGGCCGCCTCGGCGATCTGGTTCCACAGGTGCTCGGCGGGGACGGTCTTCATCACCCGCCCGGTGGTCCGCTCGGTCAACTCCCAGTCGTCGCGGCTCTCCACCGCCCTGATGAAATCGTCGGTTACCCGGACGGAGTTGTTGGAGTTCTGTCCGGAGATCGTGGCGTATGCCTCGCCGTTGAAGTCGGCGGGATAGCCTCCCTTTTCGATCAGGAGGCGAGCCTTGTCCTCCTCCACCTTCTTCCAGTTGATGAAATCCTCCACGTCGGGATGGTCGATGTCGAGGATCACCATCTTGGCCGCCCGCCGGGTGGTCCCCCCCGACTTGATGGCGCCCGCCGCCCGGTCGCCGATCTTGAGGAAGGACATCACCCCGGACGAACTGCCGCCGCCCGAGAGCTTCTCGCCCTCGGCCCGGATTTCGGAGAAGTTGGAGCCGGCGCCCGAGCCGAACTTGAAGATACGCGCCTCGCGGAGCCACAGGTCCATGATCCCCCCCGGGTTGACCAGGTCGTCCTCGACCTTGAGAATGAAGCAGGCATGCGGTGCGGGGCGGGAGTAGGAATCGGGGGAGACGGCCAACTCCCCGGTGTCGGGGTCGACGTACCAGAAGCCCTGTGCGGGGCCGGTCAGCCCGTAGGCCCAGTTGAGGCCGGTGTTGAACCACTGCGGAGAGTTGGGGGAGCCCATCTGGTGACAGAGCATGTACTTCATCTCGTCCTCGAACGCCTGGGCGTCCTCGGGTGAGTCGAAGTAGCCATGCGTCTCGCCCCACCACCGCCAGGTGCCCGCCAGCCGGTCGAAGACCTGGCGGCCGGAGAGCTCCGTACCCAGCCGGGGTTGGCGGTTCTCGTCCAGGAGAGGCCCGTTCTCGTCGGAGAGCGGCACGCCCGCCTTGCGGAAGTACTTGGACACCAAGATGTCGGCGGCCACCTGCGACCAGTGGGCCGGCACTTCGGCGTCCCTCATCTCGAACACCACCGACCCGTCCGGGTTCATTATCCGAGAATCCCTCTTCTCCCAGGTCAGGGTCTCATATGGGTCCTCCCCCAGACGGGTGAATCGTCTGTCTACCTTGAGTCCCTTGGTCACTTGCCTGCCTCCTCTTGGTCCTTGGATCACTCTTGCCTAGCCCGCCGGGGGATCCCCGGTTCGCCCTCCATCAGGGAATTACAATAATGTAACACTCCTATTGGTGCCGGCCAAGCCTTTCGGACGGAGCCCTGATGGCCGGGAACGCCCCAGGTCAGGCTGAATTGTGGCGTGTGCCGGCCGGTGCTTCGCCGGTCCGTTCCCGATCCGCTTCGCCGCGCTGTCCGCCGTTCTAGCTGGTGTTTCCGGTGAGCAGTCTTTACTGCCATCCCGAGGCCGGACGTCCCGGGATTTTTCACAGGTAGCCGGTTTTTTTCGCGAGGTCCCCGACGAAGCGGCAGCTTCCCGGCTCCGGAACCGGAACCACCCTCGTTGCTTGCCGCGTGACCACACCGATGGTGAACAACCGTCCGCGAGCCGCGGGGACGCGGCGAGATTAGGGTCCGGGCGGGGAGGTAAACTAAAGACCTGATGTTCTTTCCGGTAGGCACCAGCCGCCAACAGCAACCGCCCCGCCGCCGCCGCATGGTCTGGGTATTCACGGGGATCGCCCTCCTCTACGGTTTGTTCACCGCCCTGTCCCGGGTCTGGACCGATTACCTGTGGTTCTCCTCTGTGGACCAGACGGGGGTCTGGTGGGTCCGGTGGGTGTGGCTGGCCGCGCTGGGCCTGTTGGGCGCGATCGTCGTCTTCCTGGTGATCTGGGGGAACATGAGGCTCGCCCGTTACCTGTCGGTGCGTTACGCATCGTTCAGCACCGTCCCCGAGGACCCGGCCGTGGCGCAGATACGCCAGGCCGTGGGAGCCAGGGTGGGGCTCCTGGAGTGGGCGGCGGCCCTCGGCTCGGCGGTGGTGCTGGGACTGGGAGTCTCCGCCTGGCGGGACCAGGCGCTGCTCTTTTTGAATTCCGAGCCGTTCGGCGTCACCGATCCCCAGTTCGGTCTGGACCTGGCCTTCTACATGTTCCGGCTCCCGCTCTGGTCGACGCTGGTGAGTTGGCTGACCGGGTTGGCGATAGCGGCGCTGATCACAGTGGCGCTGAGCTACTTCGCGCTGGGGGCGGTGAAGTTCCCGGCGCGCCGCCTGCCGAGATTCGACACCCAGGCCAAGGCGCACCTCTCGGCGCTGGCGGCCGTGATCG
>JAPPKR010000188.1 GCA_028819835.1 bacterium
GGCATCAATATCGAGATGATCTCCACCTCCACCATCAGGATCTCCTGCGTGGTGGGACAATCCCAGATGCACAGGGCCGTGCAGGTTCTCCACCGCGAGTTTCGCCCACCATTGATCCGGGAGGAAAAAGGGGCATGAGCATCGACCTTGCCCTAGTGGGCGCCACCGGAGCGGTGGGCCGGACCGCGCTGGACATCCTCGCCGAACGGGACTTCCCGGTCGGCCGGCTGCGACTCATGGCCTCGGCGCGCTCGGCCGGGCAGAAGGTCTCCACCGCCTGGGGCGAGGTGGAAGTGGAGGACCTGGATGCGGCCGATCCCGCAGGCGTAGAGATTGCGATCTTCTCGGCGGGCGCCTCCCGGTCGGAGGCCCATGGCCCGCGGTTCGTGGAAGCCGGGGCGGTGGTGGTCGACAACTCGTCCCGTTTCCGGATGGATCCCCAGGTTCCGCTGGTGGTGGCGGATGTGAACGACCGTGCCTTGGAATCACACCAGGGAGTGGTCGCCAACCCCAACTGCACCACCATGGTGCTGATGATGGCGGTCGCCCCTCTCCACCGGGCGGCCGGACTCCGTTCGATGGTCGCCACCTCCTATCAGTCGGTCTCAGGCTCGGGCCAGAAGGGAATGGCCGAACTCTCCGACCAGATAGAACACTTCCGAGACGATCGGTCGGCGCTGGCGCAGGGACGGTGGACCGATCCGGGTACCGAGGTTTACAGCCGACCCATCGGTTTCAACGTGTTGCCCCTGGCGGGCTCGGAGACCCGACAGGGCTACACCGACGAGGAGTGGAAGCTGGTGAACGAGTCCCGCAAGATTCTCGACCTTCCGGAGTTGGCCGTGGAACCCACCTGCGTGAGGGTGCCGGTGATGGTCGGGCACGGACTGGCCGCTTCGGTGTGGTTCGACCGCCCCCTTGACCGGGGCGAGGCGCTGGAAGTCCTCTCCGCCGCTCCCGGAGTGGAGGTCTGGGAGGACATCCCGCCCACCCCTCTCGACAGCGCCGGGCGGGACCGCACCCTGGTCGGCCGGGTACGGGAGACGGTGGGAGCCCCAGGGGGGATCAACTTTTGGGCGGTGGGCGACAACCTCCGTAAGGGAGCGGCCCTCAACGCCGTCCAACTGGCAGAACGCTTGAACCTATAGCATCTCGGCGAGCGGTGGGATTGAGCCTCCGGTGAGGCTCATCACAGGCGATGGTTTCAACAATCTCGGCACATGATCACCGGTGGGGCTCCGGAATACCTGAAGACTTGGCCAGGACCCCTACTGGAAGGCATGGCCTCAATCTCCGCCGGCCGCGCTCCTCGGCTTGAGGTGGCGTACCCCCACCAGTGTGGCGATGATGCCTGCGATAGCTATGCCTATCAACACGGCCTGCGCGGTGGAAGCCGCCTGCTCCGACTCATCTGCAGAAACTGCCGCGCTGTGTTTGATGGCCTCGACCAGACCATCGATCTCCGCATCGAGCCCGTCCTGCACCTGGTGGTTGATGGCGATCAATTCCCGCTCTGTCACCGCCCTTGACAGCCTTGTCCTTATCTCGTCGAAAGCGGTTGATCCGGTGGCGTCCATTTGGAACAGCCTCTCGGCAAGAGGGATGACCGACCCGTCCATCTCCGGTCCGCCGTGCGCGGAGAGATATTCGATGTCTCTCTCGGCGCGTTGAGCGGCGGAAACGAACCCCCCCTCAACGCTCGTGACCAGAGGCGGATTCGGCATCCTGTAGGCGGCCGCCAAGACCAGGTGCCCTACTGTCACAGAACGCTGCAAAGAGGTCAAATGGTGAAAACGCAGCAATTCTTCCCGATTCAACGGGTTACCTGTGGCTGCATCCCTGAACTCGCTCCTGCCGGTCATCATGTAGTAAAACTGGTTGTCCACGCTGGCGTTGAGCGCCGGATGAAGCTCACGTACAGTGAGCATGTTCAACTCTTGGCTGTTAAGCGTCCCAGCAAGCAACGACCTCAGAAGATCGGGACGTCCCGCTTCTATGCGATCAACGTTGGAGACCAGCAGCCCGACTTGATCTCTGATTGTCTCCATCCTCGCGGCATATCTCCCGCCATCAAGGATGGCCAGTTGTTCGGAAAGCCGGGTCTTGTGCTCTGCTACGGCTGTCCTCGAAGCGATCACACTCTCTCTCGTCATATTTAGGTTCGTCTCGACCGAACCGATCAACGCCAGAGCATTGGAATGCCGGGAAACCTCCAAAACGGCGGCCAGAGCCTGGACATCTGCATCTGGAGCTTCGTCGCCGGTCAGATCGCCAGTGGCCAGCCATCCCCCACCGAGGCCAGAGTGACAACCAGCGACAAGGCCACGATCACCTTCAGGGGAGCGGAGCCGACTCGTGCTGTCATCGTCTCTCTCCCAGACTCTCAACCACGTGATATTCCCCGTCATCGCCGATAACCGTCACAAACACGGCGTCGGAACCTTGATTGTCGTCTTGTCCGTAGTGGAGACTCATCCCATCAAGATCAACCGTCCCGGCGTCGCGAACGGCTCCCAGGAAACACTCCCGGCTGACCTCGGAACCGCACAACTGCAAGCCGGCGATGGCCAAACGTCCGGCCAGATAACCTTCCAGCGACACGAAACCCGGCGCCGCATCGGCGTCGAATGCCTTCAGCGCGTTCTGATAGGCGGAAACCATGGGCACAGCGGTGTCTCCGGGAAGGGGCACCACCTGAGTGACATAGACGCCGGTCCCATCAGACCCCAACTCTTCCGCCAATGCGTTGCTGCCCACGAAAGAGACCGTCATGAACACCGGATCAATGTCTTGGCGCATCAGGTTGATGGTCTTGGCCACCGGTGAATAGGCCCCGATCATTATGACCGCCTCGGGATCGGCTTCCACGATGTTCAGCACGGCATTCTTTACAGCACTGGTGTTCCGCGGGTAGTACCAAGAGGCCACAGGAGAAAGACCGCGGCGCTCCAAAGCCTGGAGCGCTCCATCGAGACCGGTCTGCCCATAGGAATCGTTCTGGTACAGAACCGCCACCCTGGTAATGCCCAAGTCCTCGGTAATGCCCAAGTCCTCCGTGAGACGCTCGACCATCTCCTCGGTCTCCTGGTGATAGGAGGCACGCAGGTTCAAGACGGTGTTCAAGTCAGGCTCCCGAAGGAACGCGGCACCGGTGAAGGGAGCGATGAAGGGCACTCCCCCCTCCTCAGCCAATGGCAAGGCCGAGCGGGAGGTAGGAGTACCCACCTCCCCGATCAGAGCGAAAACCCCTTCCCTATTGATAAGTTGTCGAGTATTGATGTAAGCGGAGTCCGGTTCGTAGAAGTCGTCGAGGGTCACCAGTTCCACCATTCTCCCGTGGACCCCACCGGCCTGGTTCACTTCATGGAATGCGGCTTGGATGCCGAGCCGCATCTCATTGCCAAGCGCTTGCGCAGGCCCGCTGAACGCAGCAGACTGACCGAACACGATCCTGCTGTCGGATATGCCCGGGTCCATCTCAACCATTGAGCCTTCCTGAGAGGTGGACGAATCCTCAGGGGGTGGCGCGACTCCTTCATCGGATTCCTGGCAAGCAGAAAGCAGAGCCACCAGCGCCACACATAGCACAACCGCAGTGAACTTACCCCACCCCGCCCTTCCTTCACCATGAGCGGCCTGCCTACCGGCAGTCCCGTTCTCATAGGACTGACGTAAGGACAGCGCCTCAACGCCGGCTCTCAACCTCTCTGGGTGTTTAACTCTGCTCACTATTTTCCAAGGCGGGTAACGAAGCTATTTCTCACAGGTCGGATGCAAAGTATACCTGGCATGTGAGAATGATTATTGTTTTTACCCAAGGCTGTCCCCCTGAATGCGAAAAAACCCACGCCAGCTACCACCAGACCCCTCAGACAGAATTCCGTGCTCTAAACGGTGCAACTCCACCGGCAGGTTTGTGGCTCCAAAAGCTCGGATGACGTGACGGAGTGGATCACCACCGGTGATGGCGTCCGCATCGCTTACCACCAGGTGGGCGCCGGCGAACCGCCGATTGTCTTCGTGCACGGTATCTATGGCAACCGGGGAGGCTCGGCCATCCAGGAGGAGTATTTCTCGCCGAACCACAAGTGTGTGGCCGTCGACCTGCGCGGCAACGGCGACAGCGACAAGCCCGACGAGGTCTACTCGATGGCCCGACACGCCGACGACGTGGCGGAACTGCTCCGGCACCTGGGCTTGGAGCGATCGGTCCTGATAGGTCACAGCATGGGCGGACAGGTGGTTATCTCGGTTGCCGCCCGCCACCCTGACCTGGTGGGCGCCATCGCCAGCATCGACTCGCCCAGCAACATGCCCGGATGGCAGGGGCGGTTCAGCAGTTCATACGACCACCTGATGACCCTGGACGGCCCCTTCCGGGAAGCCGCCCGTACCTTCCTGGGCGCCGCTTACCTCCCCACCGACGATCCGTCGCGGGTGGCGGGAATCTCCGAGCGGCTCGCCGCGTTCCCCGACCATGTGATTGTCAGACAGTGGTGGGCTTTGAGCTCCTTCGATCCGGCGCCGGTGCTCCGCCGGGTGAAGTGCCCTTACCTCTACATCGATTGCGGCCAGCCCTACCTGGACTTCGATCTGCTCCGGGAGTTGTGCCCCCAGGTGGTGATCGGAAAGACCGTGGGCTCCGGTCACGCCGCCACCAGGGACGTGCCCGATCAGGTCAACGCCATGTTGCGGCGATTCATCGAACACGCTGACGCCATTTCGGCCGAGATGATCCGCACGGGCGGGGTGTTCCAGTACACCTTCCCATCCAGGTAGAAAGTCCTGCCCGGGCTGGGCCCCGTGCAGCCCACCGCGGCTCGTGCCGTCTCCCTAATCTCGGTGAAATGACTGAATGGTTCACCACCTCCGATGGAGTACGTCTCGCCTATCACCAACTCGGCGCCGGCGACCCGCCCGTCGTCTTCATCCACGGCGGGTTCGGCAACCGGACGGGTTTCACGCTCCAAGAGGAGTATTTCTCTCCCAATCACCGGTGCCTGGCGATCGACCTGCGCGGCCGCGGCGAGAGCGACAAACCGGATGAACTGTACACAATGGACAAACACGCCGACGAGTTGGCCGAGTGGCTCCGCCACATGGGGCTCCGCCGACCCATCCTGGTTGGTCACAGCATGGGAGGACAGGTGGTGATCTCCA
>JAPPKR010000064.1 GCA_028819835.1 bacterium
CCAGGTTGACCGCGAACAGGATTATCAACATCAGTCCCAGCCAGAACTGGGGGACCGACAGTCCCAGCACCGCGGTCCCCATGGCCGCCGTGTCAACCAGGGTGTTGCGGCGCCGGGCGGCGAGCACCCCCAAAGGGACCCCGATCACCAGGGCGACAATCATTCCGGCTGCCACCAGGATCAGAGTCGAGGGGATCTGGGCGCCGACCAGTCCGATCACGGACCGGCCGGCTATCGACCGGCCCAGGTCGCCCCGTACCAGTCCCGACAGGTAGTCCCCCAACTGGACGATGACCGGCCGATTGAGCCCCAGAGCCTCCCGCATCACCTCCTGCTGTTCGGGGGAGAATCTTGCTCCAGCCGACATTTTGGCAGTCACCGCGTCACCCGGTATGAACTGCATGAGCAGGAATATCAGGGTGGCGACGCCGATCAGCACGGGGATAGTCAAGGCCAGCCGGCCGACTATGTATCTCAGCACTTCTTTTTACGCCCAATCCCGAACAGGCCCTGGGCGGCAAAGGTTGGTTCCTTTGCCGCCCCGGTGTCGGTCCGACACCAGGCCTGTCGGGTTTCGATCATTGCTACTGGCTCAGGGCTGCTCCTGCGAAGTACTTGTAGAACCCGGTGCCGTCCACCGAGAATCCGCTCAAGGCGTCGGAGAACGCCGTGAAGAAGTGCAGCTCGATGATGGGGACCATGTAGGCCTGGTCCATCATGTAGCGCTGGAACTCAGAGAGGATCTCGGCGCGCTTGCCGACGTTCACCTCCACGAAGGCGGCATCCAGAAGGGCGTCCAACTGCGGATCGTTGATGTGCCCGACGTTGATGTTGCCCGGGCCGATCGACGAGGAGTGGAAGTCCCGGCGAATGGTGGCCGGGGAGCCGAACACGTCACCCATCGATGGAAGTGCGAACTGGGTCTCGCCGGTCACCGTGTAGTAGCCGCCACCCTCGTGGGTGACGACTTCGGCGTCGAAGCCGATCTCATTCAACTGGGCCTGCAGAAGGTCGACCCACGGGTTCCAGCTGGCATTCTCGATGATCTTGACGCTCAGCGTTTCATCACCCTTGCGGCGGACACCGTCGTCACCCAAAACCCATCCGGCCTCCTCCAGCAATTCGACGGAGCGAGCCGGGTCAAGCGGGTAGTAGGTCTCCACAATCGGGTCGTACTCGGCAAAGTCGCTGGAGAGCGGCCCGTAGGCGGCCGGCGCCCGTCCGAAGAACACCGCCTGGACGATGGCGTCCTGGTCAACCGCGTGCAAGATCGCCTGGCGCACCCGGATGTCCGAGGTGGGCGAGATGTTGGGGTTGATGGCGTTGGCCTGCGGTAAGCCGGGCAGGGAGAAGCCTTCCACTGTAATTCCGTCCAGCGCCTCCAGTGGGGCGATGTTCTGGAAGGGAACCAGGTCCAGGAAGTGGATCTCGCCGGTGGAGAGGGCCGCGGTGCGGGCCTGCTCGTCCGGGATGTACCGGAAGATCACCCGCTCGACGCGGGCCGGACCGGTGGTCCCGTAGAAGGAGAAGGCGCCCCATGTCCAGTCGGGGTTGCGCACCATGGAGATGTGGCTTCCTTCCACCCATTCCTCGAAGATGAACGGACCGGTGCCGATCGGCTGTCGACCGGCATCGTCACCCAGCGCTTCCACAGCAGCCGCGTTGGTGATCCCCGCGCCTGGAGCCGCCAGGTCGATGAGGATGTCGGGCACGGGCGCCGAGAAGATTAACTTGATGGTGTTGTCGTCTATGACCTCGGTGTCCTGGTAGTTGACGGCCAGCAGCGCGGTCTGCGATCCGGTTACGTCGCCCTTCAGCCGGTCAAAGTGAGCCTTGACCACTCCCGCATTGAGTGGATCGCCGTTGTGGAAAGTGACTCCCTCTCGAAGCGTGAAGGTGATCTCGGTGGCGTCAGCGCTCTGGGTCCAGTGGGTGGCCAATCCGGGATGGATCTGCATCCCCTGCCCCAGGATGACGAGCGTCTCATAGATCTGGGCGGCAACCGCCATGTCGTTGACCGAGAGAGCGGCGAAGGCGTCAAGCTGCAGGGGCTCCTGGTTGCTGCCGAAGACGATGGTTCCTCCGGCCATCAGTTCTTCGATCTGCATCTGAGCTTCATCGACCTGCATCTGAGCTTCTTCGACCTGCTTCTGCGATTCGTCGGCCTCCATTTGTGCTTCTTCGGCAGCTTGGGCTGCGTCCATGGCAGCCATTTCTGCCTCTTCAGCCGCTTTCATGGCCTCATCGAGGGCGGCTTGTGCCTCCTCCCCACCGGCTGCTGCGGCTGCCTCGGCCTCTTCCAGCGCCATCTGAGCCGCTTCGGCTTCGGCCTGGGCCGCCTCCAGAGCTGCTTGCGCTGCGTCAGCTTCGGCCTGGGCTGCTGCCGCTGCGGCCTGGGCTGCGTCGGCTTCGGCCTGGGCTGCTGCGGCTGCCTCGGCCTGGGCTGCTGCCTCGGCTGCAGCCTCGTCGGCCGCACCGTCATCGCCGCAGGCGGTGGCGATCAGCGTCAAAGCGATAATGATGCCGAGCCATGCCCGGCCCTTCAGTCTCTTCATTTTCCTCTCCTATTTCATTGGGGACGCACAGCGTGAGTGCCCCCCGAGAATTGATTCTCCCAAGATACATCAACATCCATGGTCAGACCTCCAGAACCAGGTTCTGATTGAGTTTGTCTCGGGAGTGGCCTTATCCGGTTTCGGCCAGATAATGACAGGCGCCGGTTTGGCCGCCGCCCAGTGAAATCAACTCCGGAACCTGGTCGCGGCACGGTTGGCGTCCTCCTGACAAGGCGCACCGGGTGTGGAAGGCGCATCCGGTGGGTCGTGCGGCCAGAGTTGGTGGAACTCCGGGGATCGGCTGCAGGTGTTCCAGTTCCGTGTCCAGCCGGGGAAGGCTGGTGAACAGTCCCATGGTGTAGGGGTGACGGGGTTTTTGGAAAATGGTCTCGACTGTTCCGGTTTCCACGATCCTCCCGGCATACATGACGGCTACCCTGTCCGCCACTTCGGCGATTACTCCCAGATCGTGGGTGACCAGGATCATCGAGGCGCCGGCCGCTCCACAGCCGGCGGCCAGCACCTCCAGAACCTGAGCCTGAATGGTGACGTCCAATGCGGTGGTGGGTTCATCAGCAATCAGAACAGAGGGCTGGTTGGCGATCGCCACGGCGATGACCACCCGCTGCCTCATGCCTCCCGACAACTCGTGGGGGAACTGCCGGTAGCGCTGGCGGGGATTGGGGATGTCCACCAGATCCAGCAGTTCGATGGCCCTCTCCCGAGCGTCGGAGCGGGAATAGCCATGGATTCTGAGAGCCTCGGCGATCTGGCGTCCCACTCGCATCACCGGATTCAATGAGGTCATGGGGTCTTGGAACACCATGGCGATTTCTTTGCCCCGGATTCCCTCCAAACTCTCATCGGACAGCGTCAGCAAGTCCTGGCCCCTGTAGAGGATCCGGCCTCCGTCGATCCGGGCGTTGTCGGGAAGGAGCCCGACCAGAGAGGAGACCGTCACTGTCTTTCCGGATCCGGATTCCCCCACCACTCCCAGGATGTCGCCGGGGTGAAGGGCAAAGCTGACGTCTTCGATGGCGGGGAGCACCCCGGAGTGAGTCTCGAAGGAGATAGAAAGGTTGCGAACCTCGAGCAGGGGCGCCGGGACCTGAGATGAAGGGTGATGGGCGGACATTGGCTCGGACACTGGCTATTCGGTGTCGCCCTCCGCCAGATCGGCGAGGAGCAAGCCGGCTTCGCGCTCCAGCACGGAGGCGGCTTCGGGAGTGTATGCCGTTGCCCAGTTCGGTTCGTAGCCTCCCCTCTCGAACTCCTCTGCAGTGGGAACGTACCCGGTGTGGCCGTTCGAATATCCCGCCATGTGGGTGTATTCGAATGGGGAGGACTCCCTGACCCGCGCTCCTATTTCCGCAAAGGGTTCTCCCGGGAAACCCACCAGCGCTACCGAGTCAATCCTGATCCCGTGCACCGTGGTGGGCAGGTAGGCCCTCCCCTTGCCCAGCTTGGCCCAGGCGGCGCTGAGGATGGCGCGCCGGGCCCGGAACCGGGCTTCCGCGACCTGGCCTGCGGGAGCACCTGACTTCTCTAACTCCAGGAACGTCCGGGACAAGCTCTGGGCGTGGTTCTCTGCCTGGCCGGGGTCCTCGGTCGGGCGAAGGGGCATCTCGATGTTCCGTTCGATCACTTTGATCACCGGCTCGCGGTCGGGAATAGGCTCGTCCACCCAGATCCCCAACGGCGCTCCCGATTCAACGATGCCTCCGAATCTTCGCCGGGTGGGTCGGGTGCGGATGCCGGTGAACACCTTGGCGGCTTCGGCCCCCAGCATGGTCCCCATCCGCTCGGCGGCGCCCAGGTCGCCGGTCAGAGCCTCGATGGTCATCATGTTCCCCGCGCATCCCTGCAGGTAAAGGCAGGCGGCGCCGGTCAGTTCTTCAACGACCCGTTTGGCCACCCCCGGAAAGTCCGGGCTGAGCAGACGGTTCTGATAGGCCAGAACGATCGGATGAGCCGCGTAGCAAACCAGCGCCGCCAAGGGGTTCTCGTCCATATCGTCGAATCGCACCACCAGCACGCGGTGGTCGGCGAAACCCTCGACATTCTGGCCCACCACCAGTTCGCCGGTTGGCGCCCGAAGTCTGCGGTTTACCGCGATCTCGCTCTCGCCCCACCCCGCGGCCAGCCGGGCTGGCCGAAGAGCAGCCTTGGCCTGATGGGTTGCACCCAAGGTCTGCGACCAGACCGTCTCCCGGTAGCCCGCAGTCAACTCGTGGCCTCCCCGGCCCGCACGGGATCCCGTAAGGTCCGACCAAACCGGTCCGGCATGGGTGTGGGTGTAAGAGACCCTCACATTTCTGGGGTCGATATCCAACACCCCGGCCACGTCACTCCGGATGCGATCAGAATCCGCCACCGTCACCTCCCCCAGGTCGTAGTCCAAAACAGCGAGGGTCTGGGTCTCGCCCTCCACCACCAGCACGGTTACGAAGAGGTCTAGGTGCACGCCCTCGGCCCGATGATGAGTCTGCGCTCCCCAGCCGGCGTGTTCGATCCCGATCGGCGGCGTGATGACTGCGCGGCCCACTCCTACTCTCATGCTGCTAC
>JAPPKR010000199.1 GCA_028819835.1 bacterium
GGCGTCACCCACGCCTTCCTGACGCCCACGGCCCTGAAGGTGATGGCGCAGGTGCTCGACCCCGGTCCCCGCTTCGATCTCGACCTCCGGGTCATAGCCAGCGGCGGAGAGTCGGTGGCCGACGAGTTGCACCGCTGGAGTGAGCGGGATCTGGGAGCTGTCATCAACGAGTTCTACGGTCTTACCGAGGTGAACCACCTGGTGGGTGGATGCGAGGCGCTGTGGCCCGGACAGCCGGGATGGATGGGACTGCCGTATCCGGGTCGCGAGGTGGCAGTACTCGATGAGGAGGGAGAAGAGGTATCTCCCGGCCAGATTGGCGAGATCGCGGTGCGGCCGGGCGATCCCACCCAGATGCTTGAGTATTGGGGTAACCCGGAGGCGACCGCGGGCATGCGCCGGGACGGCTGGATCATGACCGGCGACCAGGCCATCTTGGATGGCGACGGCTACATCCGGTTTCTCGGCCGCGACGACGACATGATCGCCAGCGCCGGCTACCGAATCGGCCCCGCCGAGGTGGAGGAGTCGCTGGTCCGCCATCCCGCGGTGGCGGAAGTGGCCGTCATCCCGGCGCCCGATGAGATCAGGGGCCATGTGGTCAAGGCAATGGTGGTCCTTGCCGACGGGCACCGGGCGGGAGACGATCTGACCCAAGTGCTCCAAGCCCAGGTCAAGACCCAGTTGGCCGCCTACAAATACCCGCGGATAGTCGAGTACGTCGACAACCTGCCCAAGACCTCCACCGGCAAGCTCAACCGCAAACTCCTAGCCGCCCAAGCCCGCTCCGCCTGACACTCGGCGGGCGAAGGCCGTCACTAATCACCGGGGTTGGGGCAAGTTCTTCGAGAAATCGGGAAAGTCCAAAGGCACGGTACTCCTACGCTCGGCGCAGCTAGGAGATTATTGAACGCCGCCTCACGGGGGCCGTGCCCGCTTGGCCGATGGCACGTTCAGCGGATGGACCGCTCGATGGTGTTGAGGCGTTGTTCTATGCTTTCGCCACTGCCGATGCCCAAGGACCGCTCAATGCGATGCAGCCGGTTGTCGACATCTTCCAAGTCGGGTGTCCGGGAAGCCATACCCATGGCAATCCGGTGCTGATCGACAAATGACGAGCCCTGCTTGGCAGACCTGGGAGTAGGCGCTGGATGGAGTAAGGCTAAGGCTGCCATACCCAACCCCAGGAAGGTTACCCTGATCATCCATTCTGTGGCTGGGTGGGGAATGTCAACGTTGCTCATCAATACCTCAGTTGCACCGCTGCTGGCAGCACCTGTTATGAGGCCACAAACAATGCAGATCCCCCAAGAGAACAAGTCGTAATCGTACTTGCTCTTCGGTGCTTTGTACCTGGTCTCCAACACGAGTACCGGCACGTTCCATATGAACACGGCAATTGACCCAAACCAGCACAGCGGCCATAGCAGGAACCAACCTGAGCCGCTTTCACTTTCGCCGGACATCGGATGCCACAAAACGGTGAGTGCCACTATGAGTCCACCCGACACGATAATTGCGGTTATTCGAAGCGCCGCCCTGAGGACGGCTTCTTTATCTTTGATCTCCTTTGACCTCCTTCTCAATTGATCTGACTCCAATCATGGAGTAACGGTCTGTCGCGCTTCCTGTGTCCTGTCCGAGACCTTCGGCGGTCATGCTGCGGGTTCCCGCGCAGGTCGCTGAGGTGGGTCCAGAAGACCTCCGCCAAACTTCCGTGGGGCGACGAGCATTCACACCCAACAGGACCACGGTGTGATTCGAAACGAAATAGCTGGCCATACGTTTTCATAGTTTCTCCATTGGCTCCTCCTTCCGAGGAAGCCTTCCTTTTGGAAGGTAGCCGATTTGAAGCCAAGGGAAGGCGTGATGGGTTTGGAGTGCCCGATAACCGGCAGGCAAGCAGGTGAGCCGAGTTCTGGGGGGCTTCCTATGCCTGGGCTTCAGTGGCTCCTGCCTTCTGAATCCGCCTTGAGACTCCTATTGGCCTACAAGCCCCGGATGGCGTGCTCCGTACCGCGACAGGAGCGGCAGGGCAGAGGGTTCACTTTCCCAACGGCTTCTGGTTTGGGTTGGTTTTGCGCCCGACCGGCGCGTCAACTAGAGACGTAACACATTCTTCATGTTAGTACAGGCGACCGCGGGCCTCTCGAGTCCTCGCCCCGGCCGGGCGTCTCTCCGCCACGTAGGGCTGATGGAAGATACGGCAGGTTGTTGCTGAGAACGCCCGGCCGGGTGTCCCACGAAAGGTGCCGCCCGTCTCTAGAGGGCACAGCCAGGACACGTTTACGGGACGGACCTGCGGAGAACGGCGATCCGATTTCACGGTTGCGCCGCTGTTAGGGTCTACTGGGGTTTTGCGAAGGTGAGGAGCCAGGTTCCGTCGAACTCCTCGTAGATGAACACCATGTTCACCAGCCCTCCCGGGAAGCGGGCGGTGTGCTTGGTCTCCCACTTGCCGGGGGCTATCTCGGTGGGCGGGGAGGTCTCTTCCGCGGTGAAGGTCAAGTTCTGGTTCTTGAAGGGCTGCATGTTTGTCCGGATGCTTTCCCTTTCCTCCTCCCAGTAGCTGTCCGAGTAGAAGATCTCGAGTGCGTCGGGGTCGTGGGTGTTGTAGACATCCCACAGGTGCATGGTCTTCTCGCGGAGGTGTACCACCATGTCTAACGGCTCGTCGGAGGTGGAGGCGGCTTCCTCGGCGGCGTCTTCGGTGGTGGCAGTCTCCACCTGGGGCGACTCGGTGGTCGTGGGCGCGGCAGTTGTGGTGGGCGCCGATGTCGTGGCGGGCACGGTGGTTTCAGGGACCTCGGCGCCGGTGGGCTCCTCGGATGACCCGCCGCAGCCGGCTAAGACGAAGGACAGCGCCAGGATGGCGGCCAGCGCCGTTCTATTCCTGAGCATTAGGCGCGATCGCCTCCTGTTCGGCTTCGGTTGGCACATCTTGATCGAAGGGTACCCAAGGCCGTGTTGGACGACGGCATTTCAGCTACAACGCCATCCGCCTGCGAGGTGCTGGCGGCAGAGCCTAGGCGCTTACCCGGATCAGGTGTTGCCCACCCAGTCCAAAGAGCGGGCCACTGCCTTCTGCCAGCGGCCGTACCGGGCCTCTTCCGACACCTGCGGCGACCAGCGCCGGTCTTCCTGCCAGTTGCGGCGCAGATCGTCGAGGCTGTCCCAGAACCCTTCTGCGAGTCCGGCGCCGTAGGCGGCGCCCAGGGCGGTGGTCTCGCTCACCCGCGGGCACACCACCTCGACGTCCAGGATGTCCGACTGGAACTGCATCAGCAGGTCGTTGGAGACCATCCCCCCGTCGACCCGCAACTCGGTCAGGGCCACGTCGGAGTCGGCCCGCATGGCGTCCAGGACCTCCCGGGTCTGGTAGGCGGTTGCCTCCAAGGCGGCCCGGGCGATGTGACCTTTGTTGGAGAACCGGGTCAGGCCGGTGATGACGCCCCGGGCGTCCGTTCTCCAATGGGGAGCGAACAGCCCCGAGAAGGCCGGCACGAAATAAACGTCGCCGTTGTCCGGCACCGAGGCGGCCATCGCCTCCACCTCGGGTGCGGTGGCGATCATCCCCAGGTTGTCGCGGAGCCACTGGATCAGGGAACCGGTGACCGCCACCGACCCCTCCAGAGCAAAGATCGGGTCGGACCCGGCCACCTGGTAGCCGACCGTGGTGAGCAGGCCGTGGGTTGACGGCACCCTTCGGGTTCCGGTGTTCATGAGCAGGAAGCAACCCGTGCCGTAAGTGTTCTTGGCCTCTCCCGGCCGGAAACACGTCTGGCCGAACAGGGCGGCCTGCTGGTCTCCGAGGATGGCCGAGATCGGCACTCCCTCGAGGAAGCCGGTCCCTGTCCCCACGCGACCGATGGAGGGGAAGATCTCGGCCATCACCGAGCGGGGAATTCCCATCGCTCCGAGCAGTTCATCACTCCAGTCGAGGGTTTCGAGATCCATCAGCAGAGTCCGCGAAGCGTTGGTGACATCGGTTACGTGCCTGCCTCCCGCCACTCCGCCGGTGAGGTTCCAGACCAGCCAGGAGTCGACGGTGCCCACCACGGCTCGGCCCGAGGCCGCCTTCTCCGCCACACCGTCGGCGTTCTCCAGCAACCAGGCTGCTTTGGGTCCGCTGAAGTAGGTGGCCAGTGGGAGGCCGGTCCGGTCCCGGAAGCGGTCGATCCCGCCTTCCCGGGCCAGTCTCTCACAGATCCGGTCGGTCCGGGTGTCCTGCCACACGATGGCGTTGGCCAGCGGCCTGCCGTTGGCGCGGTCCCAGACGACGGTGGTCTCCCGCTGGTTGGCGATCCCGACGGCCGCAAGATCCCCGGCCTCCATACCCGCCGAAGAGAGCGCTTCTGTGACAACCGCTTCAGTGGTCTGGAGAATCTCTGAGGGATCGTGCTCCACCCACCCCGGTTGGGGGAGGATCTGGCGGAATTCCCGCTGCGCAGAGGCGATCACGGCTCCCGAGTGATCGAAGATCATGAACCTGGTGCTGGTGGTTCCCTGGTCGATGGCCCCGACCGCTCGTCCCTTGCTCATCCCGCCAAGACACTAGCTTCATCCTGGGTCCGGAGCGCCGGCGAAGTGGAGTCAATTCCTTGGTGAGACAATGGGCTGGCGGTATGGTCATAGCCAAGGGTATTGGTGACCGCCATCGTCGATTCTGCGTGCACCACCCTCCGCCGGTAAGCCGACGGATGCGATCATCGGGGAGATCGCTCCACCCCAGGAAGGAGTAACCGGTCATGATTGAATGGCTCGGCATCGACCACCTCTTCGAACTCTCCGGATCGGAAGCGATCGCGGGGTTCCTCACCCCGCTGGTGGTTTTCGCCGTGTTCTTCCTGTTGCAACTGATACTGCCCGCCCGAAAGGTGCCCGGCTATGTCACCGATCCGGCGACCGGTGAGCCGCGCCGCTACAGGCTGAACGGTCTCCTGGTCTATGCGGTCGTGCTGATCGTGTGGGCCTTCGAACTCACCGGGATGGAGCGCGCCTGGTTCTACCGGTCCTCGGTCTACGCCGTGGCGGGCGGGACCGTCCTGGCCATCATCTTTACGCTGGCGGTGGTGTTCAGCCAGCCGA
>JAPPKR010000176.1 GCA_028819835.1 bacterium
ACGATGTTCTGCGGACTGAGACCGGCCTGGGAAACGGTGCGCAGACCCTCCATGAAAAGGGTCCCGGTCACGAAGAGCACGACTGCCCCCATGACCGGACTGGGGATGGCGACCAGAACGGCCGTCGCCTTGGGCAGAAGGGCCAATCCCACCAGGATCACCCCCATCGCGTATCCGACTCGCCGAGCCGCCACCCCGGTGATGTGGACGAGCGAGACAGTGGATGAGGAATAGGCGGCGGTGGGAGGGGTCCCTGCCACGCCCGACATCAGTATCCCCAACCCGTTGGCGTAAATCGCTCCCTGGATGGCGCGGAAATCGATCGTCCTGGGCCTCCGGTAAGAGACTTGTTGGGCCGCCATATTGTCCCCGATGTTCTTGATGGCCTGCACCAGGGTGACTATCAGAAACATGGGCACTGCAATGCCCGGTCGGTGACAACATGCCGATATCCATCATGAACCTGGACACCGAAGGAGAAAGCACCACATTCACTCCCCCCGCCAGAGCCAGATCCACTTCGCCGCGCTGCAAGCCCACCACAGCCTGATGGACCGCAGCCAGCGACGAAGCGCAGGCCAGGTCGATCGGCATCGCAGGTCCTTCCAGGCCCAGAGCGAAGGCCACCCGGCCGACCGCCACGCTCCCGGTCGTACCCAGGTAACTATCCGCCCTGTTGGCGGCCTCGATCAAGTCCCGGTATTCGGCACTGCCCACCCCCGCATACACCCCGCTGCGGCTGCCCCTCAAACTGCCGGGATCCATCCCCGCGTCTTCCAGTGCCTGCCAACTCGTCTCGAGCAGTATCCGCTGCTGGGGATCCATCAACTGCGCCTCGATCGGCGAAATCCGGAAGAACCTGGAATCGAACCGGTCAATCCCGTCCACGAAGGCCCCTCGCCGGTATGCGACATCGGCGGACTCGGGATCCCCCACCACGCCATCCCATGCCCCGGCGTCCCGCCGACCGTCGGTGACGGCGTCAGCGCCGGAGTCCAAGAGATCCCAGAATGCCTCCAGGTTGTCCGCTCCCGGGAATTTGCAGGCCATACCCACCACCGCGATGCCATCATCGTCGACGACGGTCGCCGGGGGTCGCTCCGAGACCGGTTGCTCCGAGGCCGGTTGCTCGGGCGATGGCTGGGCCTCGCCAGGTTGACCGAGTTCCGAAACCAGATGCCCTGCCAGGGCGGCGATGTCCGGGTAGTCGAAGACAACGGTGTTGGAAGCCACGTATTCACCGGCAAATGCGCGGTTCAGACGGTTGCGCAACTCCACGGCCATCAGCGAATCCATTCCCAGGTCGAAGAAGCCAACCGTCGGTGAAGGCGCTTTGGGCAACCTGAGCACCGCTTGCACCTCCTGCTGCAGGAAGGACACGAACACCTCTTCAGGCTCTATTGTCGGCGCGCTTCTCAACAGGGTCAGCAGGTCGTCGGAGGAGACGCCGTCATCGGATGCATCGTCGGGATCTGCAGACAGCAGGTCCTCCAGCAACGGAGGACGGTCCTCGACAGCCTCCTCGAAAACCGACCAGTCCATGGACATCACCACCGACCCGGTGTTGTCCTGACGCACCAGCCTCTCGAGAGCCCGGATTCCTTGCTGCGGGGTGAACCAACGTCCTCCGAGCGCCGCTCGGCGCCGCTCGATGCGGTCTCGTTGCTCGGCGGCTTCCCCGATCTCCGACCACGCGCCCCAGGCGATGGCCTGGCCGGGTAGACCGAGCGCCCGTCGATGGGCGGCAAGCTGATCCAAGAAGGCGTTGGCGGCGGCATGATTTGCCTGACCGGGATTGCCCATTACACCGACCCGGCTGGAGAAGAGACAGAAGAGGTCCAGGTCCCGGCCCTCGGTGGCGCGGTGCAGGTGCCAGGCGCCCACGATCTTGGGCCGCAGCACCTGTTCGAAGCTCTCCCACGTCTGGTTGGTGAGGGCAGCATCCGATAGCACACCCACGCTGTGAATGACCCCACCCAGCGCCGGCAAGTCGGCGTCGATCCGCGCCAGCATGGCGTCGACCGCCTCGGGGTTGGTGACGTCCGCCAGTTCAACTTCCACTCGGACGCCGCGTCGGCGCAGCGCTTCTATGGTTTCCGTCGCGGCGGCGTCAGGATCCCGACGGCCATTCAGGACGATGGCGCCGGCGCCGCGATCCGCCAGCCATTCGGCAACCGCGCACCCGATTCCCCCCAGGCCCCCTGTGACCAGGTAGGTGCGATCTCCTCGCAGATGACCCTGCGCCAGCGGATTGGCGGTTACAACGATCTTTCCCAGGTGACGGGCCGCCCGCATGAAACCCAACGCGGCGCCCGCCTCGGCCAGCGGCCACCTGCTGTGGACCAGCGGTCTGAGCTCTCCTGACGAAATCCCCTCCATCACCTCCCTCAGTACTTCTCCAACCCAAGCCGGATCGGTCTTCTTCAGCACGTCCAACTCCAGGATGTCATAGGACACATCCGGACGGACCTCGGCCATCTCCTCGGGGCTGAGAATGTCCCTTCTGGCCAGTTCGACGAACCGACCACCCTGCGCCAGACAGGAGAGGCTGGCATCGATGAATCCCTCGCTCGTGAGGCTGTTCAGCACCACGTCGACGCCCACCCCTCCGGTGGCCTCCAGGATTTCCTCGCCGAATCTTGTCTGGCGGCTGTCGAATATGTGCTTGACGCCCACCGATCGCAGGTATGCCCGCTTCGGCGCGCTGCAGGTGGCGAACACCTCGGCGCCCCGGGCCTGGGCAAGCTGGATAGCCGCCAACCCGACTCCCCCGGCGCCGGCGTGAACCAGCACACGGTCCCCGGCTTCCAGCCCGGAGAGCTTGTAGGAGAGAGCAGCCGAGACGAAGGCGCTGGGGATGGTGGCCAGCCCCGAGACGGAGAGCCCCTGCGGAGCCGGGGCCACCAACTCCTCATGGGTGATCATCTCCGCCGCGAACGCGCCGAACCCCAGTCCGACCACATGATCGCCGACCGAAACGGTCGAGACCTCCGAACCGGTGTCGACAACGAATCCGCACATCTCCCTCCCGAGATCCCCCTCCTCGATGAAGCCGAGCGAGCGGAACACGTCCCAGAAGTTGAGACCGGCGGCCTCCACTGCTATCCGGACCTCTCTCGGTTCCAGGAGCCGGACCCCAAGGTCCTTGATCCGTGGTTGGTCGAAGACACCTCCCCGATCCGGAGCCAGGACCCAGCGTGACTCCTCAGGCAACGCCAGTCGTCCCGCCAACGTGTCGGGGCGGACCAGGCGGGCTGCTCTCCGACTGCCCAGCCGGTAGGCGATGTGGTTCTCCCGGTCGGGATACATCAACTCGTTCACCAGGTCGGCCATGGGTCCGGTGGCGCCAGGGTCGAGATCGATCATCCGCGGCAGAAGGTGCGGCGCTTCCAGCGCCATCACCTTGCCAAGACCCCAGAGAGTCGCCCCGGCCAACTCTCCGCCCCGCTCCCTCTCCAGCACCTGCGCACCGCGGGTGACGAGCCACACTCCCTTGGCCGGTATGAGGTCGGAGTCGGCCAAACCCTGCACCAGCGCCAGCGCGCCTGCTCCGGCGGCCCGGATGTCCGCAGCCATCTCGTCGGCGGTTGCCCGATCTCCATGACCGTCCAGGGCGCCCAGGTGCACGACGCCGTTGAGCGGCAAGTCCCGGGGTAGATCCTCGATCAGCGATAGCCACGACTCCCGGCACTCCATGTCCAGGGCGGTCTTGACCACCGCCGGTCCGTCACCGGCCGTCATGGTCTTCAGCGGAGCGTCCCCGCTCGCCAGCACCACCGTCTGGTTCCGGGTCGCCAACTCGGAGGCCAAGGCATCGCCCATGCCGCTCCGATCGCCGGCCAGCACCCATACGCCTGCAGGCTCGGTCACCTTCGCCGGCCCCTGGGCCACGATCACTCCCTTGTCCAGCATCTCGAATGTGAAGGAGTCGTCCACCCCCAGGACTTCGACTTCCTCGAAACCCGCGTCCCCCAGCGCCTGTCGCCACACCTCGGGGGTCGCCAGGGCGTGGTGCGGACGGTAGTGGTCGGCGAATCTCCACCACCCGTCCAGTTGACCGAAGGTGAGGTCCATCCAACCCAGGCCGCGGAGGTTCTCCAGGGCCACCAACTGGCCCGAGGGCGCCATCAGGGTTCGGCAGTGCCCCAGGGTCTCTTGCAGGAAGCGGGTGGCGTGCAACACGTTGGAGGCGATCAACAGGTCATAGCCATGCCGCTCGAAGCCCTGCTCGACGGGGTCCTTCTCTATATCCAGCGGTCGGTACTCGATACACCCGTCACCGTCGCCGAACCTCGCCTCCGCCTCGGCGAAGAAGCCGGCGGAGATGTCGGTGTACATGTAATCGAACCGGCCGGTGGGAAGCTCCGGCAGAACGGAGGCAGTGGCGGATCCCGTGCCCGCTCCCACTTCGATCACTCGAAGCCGCCGATCCTCCGGCAAGCTTGCCAGGAGCGCGCGGACCGCGTCTCGCAACAACGCGTTGGCGGCGCGGGCCACCGGGGCCTTCAGGTACAGATCGGCGGCGGTCGGTTCACCGCTGCTGAACAGGAGAGTCAACGGGTCTGCGCCGCCCCGCAGAACGTCGGCCAGAGCGTTGCCCGACCGCCGGAACAGCCCGATCTCGATCAGGCCCTGGGGATAACGCCCGACCATCTCCTCGGCAAACCCCTCCGGATCGGGGGGCAGCGCTGCGGGCAGGGGTTCGTCGGGACCCATCAACACGGTGAACGCCCCGTCTCGCTCCTCCAGAACTCCGGAGCGGGCGCCCATCTCGAGCATCCGGCGGAAGAGGCGCCGGTGCTCGGGGATCACCCCCAGGGTCCGTCTCAACTCATCGGGATCGACGATCTGGCCCTTCACACGGCTCCAGCCCAACTGCTCCAGGGTGAATAGCGCATAGGAAAGCGACCATCGCTCCAGGTCTGCCAGCAGGGCATTGCGTTTTTGGGGATCAACCCCGGCGGCCACCAGGTAATCGGGGAACAGTTCCGACCCTGCAGCCACGCTGCTTGGTGTCGGGA
>JAPPKR010000139.1 GCA_028819835.1 bacterium
CGTTGATCCGCGCTCCCACGCACCGGTCCCCCACCTCGGTGTGGATGGCATAGGCGAAGTCCACCGGGGTGGCGCCCGCCGGGAAGGACTTCACCTCGCCGCGGGGAGTGATCACGAACACCTCGTCCCGGTAGAGATCCAGCTTGAGATGGTCCAAAAACTCCCGGGGGTCTTCGAACTCATCCCGGAGTCCCCCCAGGTCGCCCACCCACTCCAGGTCCACCGCGCCGGACCCCTCCTTGTAGCGCCAGTGGGCGGCGATGCCCCGCTCCGCCAGCTGGTGCATCTCCGTGGTGCGGATCTGGATCTCTATCGCCTTGCCGTCGGTCCCCACCACGGTGGTGTGAAGGCTCTGGTAGAGATTGATCTTGGGCATGGCGATGAAGTCCTTGAAGCGCCCGCTCAACGGCTGCCAGTGGGAGTGAATCTCGCCCAGGGTGGCGTAGCAGTCCCTTATCCGGGGGACCACCACCCTGATCCCGATCAGGTCGTAGATCTCCTCGAACTGCTTGCCGGTCTCCATCATCTTCCGGTAGATGGAATAGTGGTGCTTCGGCCTCCCGCTCACCTCGGTGGGGATTCCCGCATCCGAGAGGACTCCGGAGACCTCCTCGATCATCTTGTCTATCACCACTCCCCGCTCGGGGGCCAGGTTCAGCAGCTTGGCGTCGATCTCGGCGTACGGGCCCGGGTGGAGGATGGCCAGGCACCGGTCCTCAAGTTCGTGCTTTATCTCCTGGATGCCCAGCCGGTGGGCCAGCGGGGCGTACACATCCAGGGTCTCGGTCGCCACCGCCTTCTGCTTGGACGGGCGGAGAGCGCTCACCGTCCGCATGTTGTGAAGACGGTCGCAGAGCTTGATGACCAGCACCCGCACATCGCGGGCCATGGCGACCACCATCTTGCGGATGGTCGCCGCCTGCGCCTCCTCCCGGTTCGGATAGGTGATCCGGTCCAGCTTGGTGACCCCGTCTATCAGGTCGGCTATCTCGGCGCCGAACGCCTTCTTCACGACCTTGTAGCTGAGGTCGGTGTCCTCGAGGGTGTCGTGCAGCAGACCGGCCGCCAGGGTGGCCGTGTCCATCCCCAGGTCGGCCAGGATCCGGGTGACCGTGATGGGGTGGACGATGAACGGGTCGCCAGACTTGCGGAACTGGCCGCGATGGGCCTTCTCGGCAACCCCGTATGCCCGGCGCAACAACTCCACGTCGCCTCGGGGATGATGATGCACAAAGCGCGATATCACTCTCGCCAGCGGGTCGTCCGACCCGCGGATTTGACTGGAGGCGGGGCGCTGCGCCGAGGTCTCGGCCACCCTCAACAGTCTAGCCGACGCCGTCCGGCGAGGACCTATCTGCGACGCCTTCGGCGGGGCGGGCGGGGTGAGGCTCCTCCCTCCATGGAGAACAACTCGGAGGTGGTGGGCGGCTCGGAGGGCTCGGTTGCTTCCTCCGGCAAGTCCCGGTCGGACCCGCCTCGCTTCTTTGCCACCCTGCGGCGCTGATCGGTCCAGGCGACCTCCCTCTCCCTCCACAGGGCAAGCAGGGGGGAGGCGACGAATATGGACGAGTAGGTGCCGGCGGCGATCCCCACGAACAGCGCCAGGGAGAAGTCCCTCAGAGGCGCGGCGCCCAGTATCAATGACCCCACGAACAGGATGCTGCCCACCGGGATCAGGGAGGTGAGAGAGGTGTTGATGGAGCGGGCCAGCACCATGTTCATCGAACGGTTGACAATCTCCGAATAGGTGAGAATGTCCGAGAAATCACCCTCGAGTTCTCTCACCCGATCGAAGACCACCACCGTGTCATAGAGGGAGTAGCCCAACACGGTGAGCGCCGCCACCACCGTGGCGGGTGTCACCTCGAAGCGGGTGATCGCGTATATCCCGATGGTCAGCACCAGGTCGTGGAGGAGGGCGACGATTCCCGAGAGGGCCATCTTCCATTGGAGACGGATCGAGATGAATATCACCACCGCCCCCAGGAACACTCCCAGGGCCCACAGCGCCCTCCGGGCCACCAGGGCCCCGAAGGTGGGACCCACCGCCTGGCGGTTGACGTCCTCGGGCGGGGCGCCCACCAGCACCGCCAGGGATGCGACCATCTCGTCCTCCAGCGCGGAGGAGATCGGCCCGGTGTGGATGCGAATCGACTGTCCCTCGTCTATCTCCTGGATGCGGAAGTCAACGACCCCCAAGCCAGTCATGGCGCTCTCCAACTCCCCAACCGTCACTCCGCTCCGGTTCTCGGTCTGGACCTGCACACCCCCGGTGAACTCCAGGCCCAGGTTGAGACCGAGCGCCGTCACCGTCGCCACCGACACGAGCAGCAGGACGGCCGAGATGTAGAACCACCGGCGTCGCAAGCCCACGAAGTCGATGCGGGTCTCGCCCCGGGAGATGTCTCGCCAGAGGCTCATCGGCTCTCTCCCGCGGCGGCGGGCATGGAGAACCAACCCTTCCTACCCAAGGGACTGTGCGCCAGCACCCAGGCGGCCCGGCGGGTGAAGGTCCGGGCCACGAAGATGTCCAGGACGGTGGCGATCCCCAACGACAGGGCGAACCCCCTGACCGCTCCGACCGTCAACAACCACAGGAGCGTGGCGCCCAGGATGGAGACGGTGTCGGCGGTCAGGATGGTGCGGAACGCGGTGCGAAAGCCCTGGGAGGCGGCGGAGGGAACGGTCCTTCCCGCCCGGAGTTCGTCCTTGATCCGCTCGAAGTAGACAATGTAGGAGTCGGCGGTGATGCCAACCGCCACGATGATTCCGGTAACACCGGCCAATGTGAGGGTGACTCCCTGGTAGTGGCCCAACAGGGCGTAGATGGCAATCAGGAGCGATCCGAAGACCGCGATACCCAGCACCGCCACCAATCCCAGCGCACGGTAGTAGAGCAGGAGCACCACCGCCACCAGGACCAACCCCGCAATTCCCGAGATGAGGCCGATCTGCAGCGAATCCGATCCCAGGGTGGCCGAGACCTTCTCCACCTGGCTCCTCTCGAAGGCGACCGGCAGCGAACCGTAGCGGAGGATCACCGCCAGGTTCTGAGCCTGGTCCTCCGCGGCGGGATCGGCCCCCAGGGTGATTATCGCGTCGCCTCCGGTGATGCCCACCCCGGCGGCCACGTCCTCGGCGACCTGGGGAGAGGCGATGATCTGTCCGTCCAGCACGATGGCGATCTGGCGGCGGGGGTCGCCGATCCGGTAGCCGGCGGCCTCACCGGTGAGTTCGGCGAACAGGTCACCCCCCTCCGAGGTGAGAGAGAGATTCACCACCCACTGGGCCGAGACGCTGTTGAAACCGGGAAGGGCCTGGGAGACGTCCGATCCGGTCATGGCGGCGGGGCCGACGGTCAAAACCTCCATGCCGAACAGGGTGAAGTTGGGCAGGTAGGCGACCGTGTCGGGGTCATCGGAGACCGTGAGCCCGGTGACCGGGTCCACTCCCTCCGGGACGTCCGGCAGCGTGGTGGTAGTGACGGGGGCGGTGGAAGTCGTAGCCGACTCTTCCGCGGCGGCTTCATCACCCTCCGACGGTGCAATAGTGGTGGTGGTCACAGTGGTGGTGGTGACCAGGGGACCTTCAAGGCCCGGAGTGGATTCCAGCACCGGGCGGAACGACAGGCGGCCGGTCCGACCGATGGCGTCGAGCGCCTGCTGCTCGTTCTGGACCCCGGGTAGCTGCACCAGCACCGTGGTGCCGCCCGAGATGGAGATCTCCGGTTCCTGGACGCCGCCCACGTCCTCGATGCGGCTGCGCATGATCTCCACCGCATACTCCATCACATCGGGATCCGTGTCGTCGGGTGCGGTCAGCACCACCGAGGTCCCGCCCTGCAGGTCCAGTCCCAGCTTGGGCTCGATGCCCAGCAGGTAGACGGCCGCCAGGCCTCCCCAGGCGATCCCTGCGACAATCAGCAGGCCGATGACCCGCCGAAGCACGGATCAGCCTTCCACGGCCTGTTTGGAAGCTATGGCCCGCTTGGCGATGCGTATCGACCCGTACTCCAGTTCGATCACCACTGAGTCCTCCTCCACGCTCCGAACCTGTCCCATGATGCCCCCGATGGTCTGCACCCGGTCGCCCAACTCCAGGTTCGCCACCAGATCCTGCTGCTGGCGGGCCCGCTTGCGCTGGGGCCTGATGAGCAGAAAATAAAAGAACAAAAGAAACCCGCCGAGGACCAGCCAGGTGAAAATCGGGCTTCCTGCCGACTCTTGAGCGAAAATCATTACCGACAACTCCTGTTTCAGTGCGCCTGAAAGCTATCAGATTAGCGGGCCGGGTGCGTCGCGGGAAACTCTCAGTTCTGCGAACCGGCGACAGAACCCGGAGAAATCTTCCGCAACTATCGCCTGGCGGGCGGCGCTCATCAACCCTGTCACATAGGCGAGGTTGTGAATGGAGATCAGACGCTGAGAAGACATCTCCCGCACCCGTAGCAGATGTCGCAGATAGGAACGGGTGTAACGACCACAAACCGAGCATTCACAGTCGGGGTCGAGAGGCCGCTCGTCTGTGGAGAAGGGTGCTGAGCGCAGGTTGTAGTCGCCCCTTCGTCCCAGGACTTTCCCGTGCCGGGCCAGGCGGGTGGGCCAAACACAGTCGAACATGTCCACGCCCCTGGCAATGGCGTCGAGCATCCCCTGCGGGTCCCCGACGCCCATCAGGTAACGAGGACGGTCGGTGGGAAGTTCCTCCATGGTCGCCTCCAACGCCAGGTTGCGCTCCGATGCCGGTTCGCCCACCGATAGGCCCCCGATGCCGAATCCCGGAAAGCCCAGTGCGGCGGTGGCCGCGGCGCTGGCCCGGCGGAGGTCGGGCGACACGCCTCCCTGCACGATCCCGAACAGGGCCTGGTCGGGGCGGCGATGGGCGGCCAGGGATCGCTCCGACCAGCGGAGGGTGCGCTCCATTGCTTCGGTGAGTTCGGACCGCGGGGAGGGAAGGCCCAGGCAGATGTCGAGCACCA
>JAPPKR010000240.1 GCA_028819835.1 bacterium
CCCTGCCCAGGAACCAGACCAGGAGGGCGTAGATGGATCCCTGGGCGATCAGGATGGCATAGATCGACCAACTCGGCAGCGGCGCGGCGACTTCCATGTTCTTTTATTGACCCTTGACAGGTTGGGGACCGACGCAGTTGATTCTATGGCTCCCTGTTCGGGCGGGCCTTCATCAACCTCCACCCCAACAGGCCCATGTAGGCGATCCCGCCCACCGACATTCCCGCGAAGGCGGGCGCCAGCGCCAACTCCAATGCGTTGGAGTGCCACGCGGCGATGAACAGCCCCAGGGCACCCACTGCCAGCACCGCCACGACGCCGTTCAGCGCGGGGGGAAGGTGCAGGGGCTCAGGCCGGAGGGCCAGTCCCAGCGCCAGGATCGCCGCCCCGGTGAAGCCGACCACGATGGAAGTGAATTGCAGCCCGAACACCAGTCGCTGCATCTCGAGGGCCGATTGAAGCCATTCTTCTGACCGGGTCCCCTCGCTTTCCAGCGCCGCCACTCCCAGGCCGGTGATCATGTAGTCGAGGCCCCGCATCACCATCTGCAACACCAGTCCGACGGCCATCCCCAGAAGCCCGAGTTGCGCCACGGGGCTTGCATGCCGCCGCAGGGTCAGAAGCCCGTAAAGCATGAACAGGCCGCCGACGAGGATCACGATGGGCACCGTGTAGGAAAGACCCTGGTTGCGGGCCATGGCCAGCGTGAGATCTGTGAGGCTGGTGCTGGGCACGGTGTCCACCGCGCCGCGGCCCGGCGAGAGCGCATAGCCAACCCCCACCGCCAAGGTCCCGAGCAACAGGGACCATCCGCCCAGCTTCGATTCATTCATTTATCGATCCCACCTTACACATGAGGTCAGCGGGGGATCAGACACTCACCTTCCAAAGCGTCCGAAGCCATTGGTGTGCTTGTCTCGACGAGCGCAGATGGACCAGGTCGAGATGAGCGTGCTCCTCATGGGCCAGAGCCGCCGGTATCGTCCGGCGGCGCCGCCAGTGGGTCTGCATCGCCCACAGGAAGAGCGATTGACGACTGAAGAAGTGCCACCAGAGCTTTTCGGTGTTGCCGTTCCACAGTTTCTGCCGAAAAACCCCCCGGCGCACCGTTCTCCAGAACAGTCTCCACATGACCACTCGAATCGGGTAGTCCAGCCAGACCACCCCAGTGGCCCTGGGCCAGACGACATCCCGTGCGAAGCTGTAATTGCCGTCTGCAACCCACCTTTCGCCCTGCAACCGGCGGCTCAGAATCTCCCTGAACACGTCGTCGGGAGTCTCCGTCCAGTTCGGTCCGTGCCGAATGCCGTCGAACTCTATGTGGGGCATGCCGAGCCCCCGTGCGATCCTCTTCGCCATCGTCGTCTTGCCCGCGCCGGAGGTACCGATCACAACCAACCGGTCGGTGGTCCGAAGGAGGCCTTTGGTATGGGAGTCTGGGGATCCTGTCATATCGTTCGGGCACCGGGAGGTGGATGTCAGCTGATCAGGCAGCTCCTGAGCCCTGGTCGGCCCAAGCCTGTGCCAGTGTAGTCGCCCCGACATGAGGGGACCCTGATCGGGCGTCACCCGAAACGAAATGGCAGGTTACGATTCCTCGGAATGAGCCGCTCGAGCGCATCCAGGAGAATCGACGAGAGAATCGCCGAGTTGGATGACTGGAGAGGGGAGATGCTTAGCGAGATCCGCAGGTACATCCGAGAGGCTGATCCTGAGGTGGTCGAAGAATGGAAATGGATGGGTACGCCAACCTGGTCGCGCGGCGGGGTGGTCGCCGTGGCCAACGCCCACAAGGGCAAGGTGAAGGTCACGTTCGCGCACGGCGCCCAGCTCGCCGATCCGAAGAAACTCTTCAACGCCGGCCTTGACGGGAGCACCCGGCGAGCGATAGACCTCTTCGAGGGAGACACAATAGACGTCGCCGCGTTCAAGGCCCTGGTGCGGGCGGCGGTGGCCCACAACACCACCGGCGCGGCCAAGCCGGTCCTGCTGTCAGGCGGGAACCCTCAGATCGCCAAGGCCGACGGGGACGCTCCGGTGCAGGCATACATCGCCGCCATGCCGGGATGGAAGAGCGAGGTGGGGCGCCGTCTCGACGACCTGATCGTGCGCACGGTGCCCGACGTTCGCAAGGCGGTGAGGTGGAACTCGCCCTTCTACGGCATCGAGGGGGAGGGGTGGTTCCTCAACTGCCATGTCTTCACCCGGCATGTGAAGGTGACCTTCTTCCAGGGCGCGTCCTTGGACCCCAAGCCACCCTTGTCGGGCAAGGACCCGGAGGCGCGGTGGGTAAACATCCACGAGGGCAAGTTCGACGAGGCCCGGATGGAGACGTGGATCCGCCAAGCGGCCGCCATCCCCGGATGGCACGGGTTCGACACGCTGTGAAACCCAAGTGGCCGACGGTGGTGAGCCTGGTCGTCCTGGTGGTGGCAACCTTTTTCGAGTGGTACTGGGTCTGGGGCGTGTTGTATCTCTACTGGGCGGTTCAGTCCGTGGGAGTGGGGGAGGCCTTCTTGGTGCAGACCGTGCGGAGGGACGGGAACCCTGTCCTGTTCTGGTCGGTCAGCGCCATGTGGTTCGTTCTGGCGGTGCTGGTCATCGTCACCGATCTCTTCCCCGGGGTCAACGAATGGCTGGGAGGCGCCGGTGGATAGTCGACGCGGGATGCCCGTCCTGCCGGTGGAGGCGTACACCTCCCAGGAGTGGTTCGACCGCGAGCAGGAGGCCATCTTCTCCCGCACCTGGGCGTTCGCCGGTTTCGCAGGGGACGTCGGCGAACCGGGCCGGTACACGGCGGTGCAGGCGGGGCTGAACAACATCTTCATCGTGATGGGAAGGGACCGCCGGCTCAGGGCCTTCCACAACATCTGCCGTCACCGGGGTACGCAGTTGCTGCGCGCGGTGGGTAACGTCCAGTCCGCCATCGTCTGCCCCTACCACGACTGGACCTACGACCTGGAGGGGAGTCTCATCTCCGTGCCGAGCCGGGAGCGGGAATTCGGTGACCTGGACATGGCCTGCCTCGGGCTGAAGAAGGCGTCCGTCGACCTGTGGCGCGGGATGCTCTGGGTCCATCCGGACGAGCGCGCGGGTTCGATCATGGACTGGTTCGGGGAGGTGGAGCCGCACCTGGGGCCTCACGACGTGGATCGCCTGGTGGAGTACGAAAAGGGCCGGACGGAATACGAGGTCGCCGCCAACTGGAAGATCGTGGTGGAGAACTACATAGACGGCTACCACCTGGGGCACCTGCACTCGGGGACCCTGGCGATGTACGACCACTCCCGCATCGAGGCGGGCTTCGTGGGCCCGCACTTCGCCTTCTATGAGCCCCTGGCGCCCGAATACGCCGAGAACGCGGAGAAGAACGCTCCGTATCCCCTTATCGTGCCGTCCGACCGGCTGGGAGCGTGGGTGCCGATGCTGTTCCCGGGCATCGGACTGGTCGAGACCGAGAGTTCATGGACGGTGTTCCATGTGACCCCGCTGGCGCCCGGCAGGACCCGGGTGTTGAACCGGACCAAGGTGGCCGCCGCCTCGTCCTGGGCGTTCATGCGCCAGTCCGTGCGGTCCTACGGCTTCTGGGCCAAGAACACCGGCGCCAAGTACAAGGGGGACGCCTCCGACCCGATGGCCTCCGGGGACTTCACCGCCGAGGACATCTACGCCTGCGAACAGCAGCAGCGTTCGCTGCAGAGCCCGTATTTCCAGCACGGTCCCTCCTCCATCAGGGGCGAGGAGGGGGTGCGGAGGCACCAGGAGTTGGTGCGCGAATGGGTGGAAGGGAGTCGGTGAAGGGGGAGTTTCACCGCCTCCGGGTCCTGGAGACGCGAGCCGAGACGAGGGACGCCACCAGCGTGTCCTTCCATGTGCCCCCACCGCTCAGAGAGACCTTCGCCTGGAGGCCCGGTCAGCACCTCACCCTGCGTTTTTGCCTCGAGGGTCAGGAGACCCGACGCCCATACACGATTTCGGAGTCCCCGTTCGGCGGCGGACCCATGCGGGTGACCGTCAAGCGAGTCCGCGGCGGGCTGGTCTCCAACCACGTCAACCGGAACGTGGCGCCGGGCGACGTCATCGACGTGATGCCGCCCTTCGGTGGGTTCCACCTGGATCCGGACGCCCGACGACGCCGGACCCTGTACCTGTTCGGCGCGGGCAGCGGCATCACCCCCCTGTACTCCATGCTGGGCTCGGTACTGGTGGCGGAGCCGCACTCGGCGGTGTTCCTCCTCTACGGCAACCGCGACGCCGGCTCCGTCATCTTCTCAGAGGACCTCTCCCGGCTGGAGGAGGATTCGACAGGCCGCCTGACGGTGAGACACGTGCTGTCGTCTCCTTCCCGGAACTCTTCGTTGAGGCCTTGGCGGCGAGGCAGGATCAACGCGGAGAGGGTCGCCGAGTTCATCGAGAGGCATCCTCCCTATGCCCAGGACACCTGGTACTACGTGTGCGGGCCGGGTGACATGAACGCCGTGGTCGGGGCGGCGCTGGCAGGGATGGACGTGCCCGAGGAACGGATCCACACCGAGAATTTCCTGCCCGTGACGCCGCCGGACGACTCGGTCCCCGGCGTGGCGGCGGCGATGACCGTGCGACTGGGCGGGCAAGCGTTGTCGGTGCCCGCCGCCTCGGGCCGGACCACCCTGGAGGCCGTCCGGGCCGCCGGCGGCATGGCCCCCTACTCATGTGAGTCGGGCGTCTGCGGGGCCTGCCGGGCTCGCCTGCTGGACGGCTCGGTTCACCTCCGGGCGCGGATGGCGCTCACCGACGCCGAGATAGCCCGCGGCGTCATCCTCACCTGCCAGGCCCTTCCCACCACTCCCCGGGTCACCGTGGACTACGACTGACAGGACCGAGGCCCGGTTTGGTCTGTGAGAATAAAGAAGGTGCCTTTAGAGGCTCTCAGGTTATAGCTGCTGGTG
>JAPPKR010000087.1 GCA_028819835.1 bacterium
CATGTACAGCTGGTCCCCGGTGCAGAACGACCACCGAGCCTTCCTCTACTTCGAGAATCTGGCCTACATCCCCTACCACGCGTATTGGTGGGAGGACGACGAGAGCAATTACGTGTTGGACGCGGGGGTGGCGGCGGTTGAGGTGAGGTCCGGCGATCTGGTCCTGGAAGCGCTGTTGCGTCCCCTCGAGGACGGGCCGGTCGGAGAGGACGAGAGGTCGTGGAACCGGGCATGGAGAGCCGTCCCCGAGCGGGTGATGGTCATAGACGGCTGGCTCTACTCCGTCAGCTCCTTCGGGATCGGCGTTCACGACACCGACACCTGGGAGCGGGGCGTCTTCCTGGAATACCCGGAACGGTAAGCCCCGGCAGCTTGGCCCGCTGGTGTCCGGCCCGGGCACCTGGTGCCGAGGAGGGTTCAGCGCGAGTCCGCCAAACCGACTCCGCGAAAACAGAGACTATCCCGCGAAAACCGGCGGGGTCTTTTCGCCCGTTGGGCCCACCCCCTCCACCACCGTTCCATTGGTCGGGACGCGCTCCGCCAGGACCGTGAGGGTCCTTACCGATAATGATCCCCGTTCGGTCTGAGGGGCGCCGCTCTCGGTCCGAGAGGTGTTTGGATACCAATCACCATGTACTGGGGATGGGACAGAAGTCAACCGATAAGCTGCCGGTTTTTTGCCGGACTCCGGTGGATGCCGGAATTCCCTCCGGCCACTGGGATGTAGTCTCGATGGTGTCCAGGAGACGACCGGAAGAAGCGGAGGTCCCCCCAGATGTCAATTGTGGAATACTCGGTGGAGGGTGGGGTGGCGGTTGTACGTCTCAACCGCCCTCCGGTCAATGCGCTCTCCACGGAGTTGGGCGCCGCGCTGAACAAGGCCTTCGGGAAGGCGGAGGACCCGGCTGTCCGGGCGTTGATCCTCACTGGCCAGCCTCACTTCGCGGCGGGAGCGGACATCAAGGGGTTTCAGGCCGCCCACGAGGCCGGGGCGATCACCGACGACTTGGCCTCCGAACTGGTGGACGCCATCTGGCGGCTGGAGGCCCTGGCCAAGCCGACCATTGCCGCCATATTCGGGTATGCCCTGGGAGGTGGCCTCGAGTTGTCGATGGGGTGTGACTTTCGCTACATGGCCGAAGACGCGCAGGTGGGTCAGCCCGAGGTGAAGCTCGGGATCATGCCGGGAGCGGGTGGCACGCAGCGGCTGGTGAGGATCATCGGGTTCCAGAAGGCCAAGGAGATGGTCTATTCCGGCAGGTTCGTCCCGGCGGCCGAGGCGCTGGAGCTGGGGTTGGCGGACATGGTGTTCCCCGCCGGTGAGTTGTTGGACCGGTCCATGGAGGATGCCCAACGCTGGGCGAGTGGACCCACCGTGGCGCTGGGTACATCCAAGCGGGCCCTGATCGGGGGACTGGGGCTCCCTCTGCGGGAGGCGATGGAAGTCGAGCGCCGGGCCTTCTTGGACTGTTTCTGGAGCGACGATGCCCGTGAGGGGGTGGCGGCGTTCATCGAGAAGCGCAAGGCGACCTTCGAGGGAAGCTAGCACCCCTCTCACCATCCCAGTCGTCTTCAACCCGCTTTTTGAAGCGGATCAGATTGGCCCTGAAGATCCGGCGGAGTATCGGCCGGGACGACCGTTCGGTCAAGAACCCGCCCAGGTACCAGGGGAATCTGAGATGCTCGGTCCAGGTGAGCCCGCACCGCGGTGGGTGGTCCGACAGCTCGAAACGCCCCCAGCCGCCTACCGGGCCCACGTGCCGCACGCCTATGCGTCTGCCCTCGATCCACTCGTCGATCTCCATCAGATCGGTGATGCGCAAGACCCCCACACGGGTGGGCACCCGCATCCGCACACCCTCGCCGCGGCGTTGCTCGGTCAAAAAGGAGATGGAGGCCGCATCGCTCATCCACTCCGAATGGGAGGAGAGGTCTGAGAGCCGCGCCCAGACGAAATCGAGCGGCGCTTCGATTTCCAATGTCACTGCGACCGACCCCACGGACAGCCAATCCTACGACGCACCCCCGCCGCGGTTGGACGTCCCGGCGCCGGAGGGTGCTGAATCCGGCTTCCACCTGGGATTTCGGCAGGTTCCGGTGGGAGGGATAAGCTGATGGTCTCCATGATGCCCCCCCGTCCCTCCTTTCCCTTGGTCTCGGTCTTCGAAAGGATCAGGGAGCGGGTGGCCACCTATCGCCACGGGTGGTTCAAGGTCCTGGTGTGGTTCCTGTTCGGAGCCTTGACCTTGTTCTTCTTTCCGGGCTTCGTAGCCGTATGGTTCTGGCGGCTCTCCCACCGGCCCCCTCCGGGCCGCGGGCGGCGAGTCTCGATGCTGGTGCTGGCGGCGCTGGCCGGGATGTTCCAGTTGCTGTGGGTGAATGTGCTGATAATCGATCCCCTGGCGGGGCTCGGGGAGGCTCGGGATCAACCATTGGCGAGCACCACGGCCGAGGCGGGGTCCTCCCCGGCCGGTTCCGCAAACCGGATTGAAGCCGAACCGGCCAACACCGCCGATACGCCTCAAGTTGAAGTCGAGATAGAGGATGCGACGACCACCACCTCCCCCGCCCCTCCGGCGCCGGCGTCCGCCACCACCGCAGCCTCCGACGCCACGACTTCTCCAACTCAGGCCACCGCGGTGCCTGCTACCACGACCACCCTTGCCGTTCCGACCACCACCGAACCGCCGGCCGCTCCGCCCGCCACGTCCGCAGGAGGGACGTTGGCAGCCTTGGCTGTGGCTGAGGAGGGCGACGGGGGAGTGGCATATGATCGCGACCTGTACGGGTCGTGGACCCGGGTGAGGTCGGGATGCAACACCCGCTGTGCGGTGCTGGAGGAGGAGAGGCGGCCTGACGGAACATGGCTCTCCTGGTACGACGGGATGGTGACCTCGGATGCGTCCCGACTGGACATCGATCACATGGTTCCCCTGGCAGAGGCTCATTCCTCGGGGGCCTGGCGGTGGAACTCCTCCCAGAGGACGGCCTATGCCAACGATCTGCTCCATCCCGAGGCCTTGGCGGCGGTCAGCGCTTCCTCCAACCGTTCCAAGGGGTCACATGATCCATCCGAGTGGAGGCCTTCCGACGCATCCGCCTGGTGCAGGTACGCGACCGACTGGGTGACGGTCAAGGCGGCCTGGGGGCTCACCGCCGATCGGGCCGAGGTTGGAGCGTTGCGGGAGATGCTGGACACCTGCGACTCCAACGTGACCATCACCACCCTCCCGGCCAGCCGGGTGACCACGACCACCGGCGCCGTCGCCACTGCGACCACCGCCGTCTCCACCGCCGCCGCCTCCTGTCCCTACACGTCGGCGGCGGGCGATCCCTGCGCCCAGGTGCCCGAACTGGGCAATCTGAGAGACGATGTCAACTGCGGCGATATCCCCGGTCGCTTCAAGCCACTGACCGTTGTCGGCCGCGACCATGACAGACTGGATGGAAACAACGACGGTCAGGCGTGCACCAGTTGATTCTCTTGAGGATTGGGAGGGTGTGCTGTTATGCTCAGGGGCGCCCTCGGGGGTGGTGTAATAGGTAACACGACAGGTTCTGGCCCTGTTATTGAGGGTTCGAGTCCTTCCCCCCGAGCCGGGCTGGCTATCATTCCGGCCTGTTGGCCCCGTCGTCTAGTGGCCTAGGACGCCGGCCTCTCAAGCCGGTAACGCCGGTTCGAATCCGGTCGGGGCTGCCACCGCCTGGCCGGTGGGCCGCTATGCGGGAGGGACAGGCCAAGCGTTGCCGACGAGGGTGGCCTCGAGTCGCCGCCATGCAGCGTCTTCGCGAAAGAAACCGCATCCCAAACGCAGTCGATTATTCTTGACGGATATAGACTTTTCTCATGTAACTGGAAAAGAGGTTCATATGGTGGAGAATTCCAATTCCGAGGGCGCCGCTTACCCGCCCGTGATCGACACCGCCCAAGTGGCTGAACTGCTGCGCATGAATGTGCAGATGGTCCGCAAGTACGTGCGGGAGGGTCGGCTTCCCGCCTACCAGCTGCCCGGGTCGCGGGTCTACCGGTTCATCTACTCCGAGGTCATCGACTACATCAAGTCCCATCCGGTACACCCCGGAGCAGCCCGGGAGTAAATGGCTTCCCGGTAGCCGGCCGCTGCGTGCGGTCAATCCGGAGAGAGCGCCCGGGTCACGACCGATATCTCCTCGAAGGGCACATAGATGTCGAACCCGGCCGCGTCGACCAGCCACACATGATCAACGGCCACCGCCCTGATCCTTCCCTCCAGGGAGACTCCCAGGGAAGGGGCATGCACCTGTACGGTCTCCTGGGTTAGTTCCATCTGGGTCAACCTGGCCCTCCAGGTGGAGGGCATCCCTCCGGCCTGGGCGCCTCCGGACCGGCGTTTGGTAACCCGGAGAGCGACCATGCCCAAACGGGCGTCGGCGCACAGATGGTTGGTGTTGATGGTGACGTAATCCGTCCCTCCAGCCGTGACGTGCCCGGAGAGTTTGAGTGCGCCGGCCTGCACGGTCAGCCGATCTCCCCGGTGGAGCAGCATCCTTGCCACGTCCCGCAACGTGCGGCGGCGGAGACGGTCTTGGTGGGTCTCGAACTCGGTGGCTTCCAACTCGGCCCTCCACTCCTGTCCGACCCCCTGGCGCAGGAACCGGGCGAGGTCGGGAAAGGCGTCCGGGCTCGAATCCGGGTCATGGCCGGACGAACCGGTGGAAAAAACCCTCATATTGGGAAAACCCTCCTCCCTGAGTAGCGGTAGGTCCCCTCTCCTCCATTTATAGTCGGTCGTCGAACTTACTTCTTCACAGCGCCGATCGGGGTGGTCGGCTCATGGGGGGTGTTTCTATCTTTTTTGCAAATCGGTTTGGGGGTGTTGGGGGTTGTAG
>JAPPKR010000018.1 GCA_028819835.1 bacterium
CTGAACTGATCGGGGTCCCCTACCGCATCACGGTCGGCCCCCGGAAGCTGGCCGACGGTCTGGTGGAGCTGACCACCCGTCCCGACCTGGAGACCACCGAAGTCACAACGGCCGAGGTGACCGAGAGGGTGGCGGAGATGGTGAGCGCCGCTCTGTCGACCGGCTAATCCCCGCTCCGGTGCGTCAGGAGCGTTCAGGGGGCTCAACCCATCTGGCGACTGCTGGCAGTGTGAGGCCAGGGTGGGACAGCCATCAGCCAGCGGCGGGGTTCTTCGCAGCCTGGCCAACACCCACGGCGGGTGGCGGCGCAGTGCGGAGGACGGGCTAGGGCGAGGAGTCGCGGCCCAGACGCCTCTCGCCGGCATACACCACCATCTCCTCTCCCCGTACGAACCCGGCCAGGGTCATCCCCACCTCCAGGGCCAGGTCGACCGCCAGGGATGAGGCGGCGGAGATGCCTGCCACCACCGGGATACCCGCCACTGCGGCTTTCTGGGTTATCTCGAAGGAGATCCTTCCCGAGACCGCCAGGATCAGTTCGCCGAGGGGCCATCGCTGGCGGGCCAGGGCTCCGATGGCCTTGTCCACTGCGTTGTGACGTCCGACGTCTTCGGCGATGACCAGGAGTTCTCCCCCCGGACTGAACAACCCCGCCGCGTGGGATCCGCCGGTGGCCGCGAACGATAATTGAGCCTGGCGGAGGCGGTCGGGGAGCGAGGTGATCATCTGCGGCGTGAGTTCGGGTCCGGGGGGAAGCGGGCGGGAGGCCACCAGCACCGCGTCGATGGAGGCCTTGCCGCACACCCCGCAGGACGAGGAGGTGTAGGTGTTGCGGCGGAACTGCTCGGGATCGATTTCCACCCCCTCGGCCAGTTCCAATTCGTACCGGTCTCCCGTACCGATCGACCGCACGCAGGCCACCTCCCGGGGGCCGTCGACGATTCCCTCGGTGATGGCGAATCCCAGCGCCAGGTCTTCTTCCTGACCCGGTGTGCGCATGACCACCGCGATGGGGACCCCCATCATCCGAAGCTCCATGGGCGACTCCTCCACCAGACGGTCCTCAACCCGATGAGTCAGGAGGGGGCCGACCTTCAATACGTGCCGTCCGCTGTACCGGTACATGCCGGGAACATTAGAGGGATATTGGAAATGGTTTCATGTTTTGGCCCCGTCGTGCGACAATTGGCGTCATGCGAGTTGACAATTTCGGCGCCGGCCCCTGCACCCTGCCGCTGCCCGTTCTGGAGGAGGCGCAGGAGGAGTTCCTGGACTTCGCCGGAAGCGGGATGTCCGTCCTGGAGATGAGCCACCGATCCGACGTGTACTCGGCAGTGCATGCCGAAGCCCTCTCCCTGGCGCGGGAGGTATCCGGTGCGCCGGCCCACTTCGAGGTCATGGTGATACCCGGCGGCGCCACCATGCAGTTCGCCATGGTTCCCCTCAACCTGCTGGGCAACCGGGGCAGAGGAGCCTACGTCGCCGCCGGCTCATGGGGAGTCCTGGCCCTGGAGGATGCACAGCGGTGGGGAGACGCCTATTGCGCCTGGGACGGCAAGCCGCACGGGTACGCCCGGATGCCGGTGGCGGAGGAGGTCACCATCCAGCCCGACACCGCCTATCTGCATCTGACGTCCAATGAGACCATCGGCGGGATCAGGATGGTGGAGTCCTTGGAGGTGGACCTGCCCCAGGTGTGCGACATGTCATCGGACTTTCTGTCCCGGCCCGTCGACTGGGACCGCTACGACCTGGTATACGGGGGAGTGCAGAAGAACCTCGCGCCGGCCGGAATGGCGCTGGTGTTCATCCGGCGCTCGGTGCTGGAGAACATCTCCCCGGTCCTCCCCCGCATGCTCGACTACCGCTGGTACGCCGAGAAGGACTCGCTGGGCAACACGCCCCCGGTGTTCCCGATATACCTGATGGGCAAGATGCTGAAGCGCCTCCGCGATCTGGGGGGAATCCCAGGGTTGGAGGAGCGCACTGCCCGAAAGGCAGGCCTGATCTACGAAGTCATCGACCAGAGCGACGGCTACTACCACAACCCGGTGGAGCGGCGCTACCGCTCCCACACCAACGTGGTGTTCCGGCTCCCCACTCCCGAAGCAGAGGCCCGCTTTCTTCGGGAGTCCCAGGCCGCGGGTTTGGTGGGCCTCCGGGGCCACAAGTCCGTGGGGGGATGCAGGGCCAGCCTCTACGCCGGCCTGGAGGTGGACAGCGCGGCGCGCCTGGCTTCCTTCATGGACGATTTCCGGTTGAACGGCGCCTGAACATCCGACCTCTTTATCACCCTGGGGAGAGGGTTAGACTAGGTTGACGATTGAAGGAGTGACAACCGTACTTATGCGCGACACCGGCACTTTGCCCAAGATGACCGCGGCCGAGAGGCTCTCGGCTGTGGTAGGCCCCTACCTGGAAGCCGAACGGCTGGAGTTGGACTCCCTGGAACTGGTGGGCCACGGCGGAGCGCGCCTTCTGCGGGTAGTAGTGGACGCTGAGGGAGGGATTGACCTCGACCGCCTGGCAGAGACCTCCCGCCGCCTCTCCCGGCTTCTTGACGCCGAGACCGACCTTGAGGGCCCCTATCGCCTGGAGGTGAGCTCCCCGGGCCTAGAGCGTCGGTTGCGGACCCCCCGGCACTTCGAGAAGGCAGTCGGCCGGGAGGTGGTGATGAAGGTCCGCACCGAGGGGAGAAATACCAGTCTGCGGGGGCGGTTGGCGTCGGCGGACGAGGAAGGCTGTGAACTGTCAGCGGAGGGTGAGCGTCATGCTCTCCTGTACGGGGCGATACTCTCGGCCCGCACCGTCTTCCGCTGGGACGCCTCTCCCAAGCCGGGGAAGGGGAAGGCTCGCCCATGAAGATCGACTACCAGGTGATGGAGGCTCTGGAACTCTTGGAGAGAGAGCGGGGAGTGCCTGTCGAGACCATCCTGGACGCGGTGGCAAACGCCCTGGTCTCGGCCTACAAGCGTACCTCGGGCAAGGCTGACGAAGCGAGGGTCACGATCGATCTGGAGTCCGGAGAGATCCGGGTTTTCGGCCAGAATCTCGACGAGGAGGGGGCGGTGACAAAGGAGTGGGAGGAGATGTCCCAGGATTTCGGCCGGATCGCCGCCCAGACCGCCAAGCAGGTGATCGCCCAACGCCTCCGGATCGCCAAGCGGGAACAGATTTACGCCGCCTACCAGGGACGGGAAGGCGACCTGGTCACCGGGATAGTGCAGCAGGTCGACGGGCGCTACATCATCTTCGACCTGGGCAACGCCGAGGCGCTCATGCCCGCCTCAGAGCGGATCCCGCACCAGTTGCTTGACCGGGGCAACCGGGCCAAGGCGCTCATCCTGGAGGTCAAGAACGAGCCCAAGGGCCCCCAGATCATCGTCAGCCGCTCTCACCCCGACCTGGTGAGGAGGCTTCTTGAACTGGAGGTGCCCGAACTGGTCGAGGGCGTGGTGGAGATCGTGGCGATCGCACGGGAACCGGGACATCGCACCAAGATCGCGGTGATCTCCCACGATCCGAACGTGGATCCCCGCGGCGCCTGCGTGGGCGCCCGCGGGTCGAGAGTGCAACAGGTGGTCAAGGAACTCCGCAATGAGAAGGTGGATGTGGTCCAGTATCAGGAGGACGTGGCTGCCTTCATCGCTGACGCGCTGGGTCCGGCCCGCATTCGCGAGGTCAGGATCAACGAGGAGGAGAAGAGCGCGGAGGTGATCGTCTCCGAGCACCAACTCTCCCTGGCGATCGGCAAGGAGGGCCAGAACGCCCGTCTCGCCGCCCGTCTCACCGGGTACAGGATCGATATCCGCTCCGACGAGCCTCCCCCCTCCCCGGGGGCCGAGTCCGGGACCCAAAAATCCGGCGCCGGGGTGGCTGCATCTCCGGTTACCACTGCCGGCACCAGTTCAGCAACCGCCTGACCGGCGCGTCTGCTTCGGTGCGACATGGCTAGGGTCAGGATTTATCAGATCGCCCGCGAACTGGGCCTTTCATCCCAGGACGTGATCCGCCAGGCCAAGGAGATCGGGTTGGTGGTGAGGGCCGCCTCCTCCACCATCTTGACAGAGGAAGCCGAACTGGTCCGTTTCGCGTTGGTGGGAGAGCCCGAGACGGCGCCCGAACCAGCCCCGATCCCAGAGCCCGAGCCGGTCGAAGAGGCCCCCGCACCGCCCGTGTCCGTGGAGGATCCTCCCGTCCCCGAGGAAGCGCCCCTCCCCCCGGTGGAGGAATTGTCGGTGGTGGAGGTAAAAGACACGGCTTCCGTCGCCGAGTACGCAGAAGCCCTCGACGTTCCGGTAGGCGAGGTGGTCGCCCGGATGATCGGCATGGGTCGGGTGGTGGGCGCCGGACAGCTCATGCCCAGAGACCTGATGGCGGAGGTGGGGGAGGGTTTCGGGGCCTTGGTGGAGGTGACCGAGTCGGCGCCCGAGCGGGTCCCGGTGGTGCGCCTTCGCGACGTACCGGCCGACGATCCCAAGGATCTGGTCGAGCGGCCGCCCATCGTGACGGTGATGGGCCACGTGGATCACGGCAAGACCACCCTTTTGGACGCCTTCCGTCGCACCGACGTCGTCTCGGGGGAAGCAGGGGGAATCACCCAGCACATCGGCGCCTACCAGGCAACCGTGGAAGGCAATCCCATCACCTTCATCGACACCCCCGGTCACGAGGCCTTCACCACCCTCCGCGCCAGGGGAGCGGAGTTGACCGACATTGTGGTTTTGGTGATCGCGGCCGACGACGGCGTAATGCCGCAGACCGTGGAAGCGGTCAGCCATGCCCGGGCGGCCGGCGTGGACATGCTGGTGGCGATCAACAAGATCGACCGACCGGGCGCCGATCCGATGTCGGTGC
>JAPPKR010000249.1 GCA_028819835.1 bacterium
GGCAGTGTCTTTCGGCTTGGAGCCGCTCCTCGACCGGCTACAGGTGATCGATCCTCTCCCCTACGCGGAGTTCCTGTCGCTTCTCGCCGAATGCGCACTGGCCGTCTCCGACTCGGGCGGGTTGCAGGAGGAGGTCTCGGTGCTGAAGAGACCCATGGTGGTGGTGCGGAACTCAACCGAACGCCCGGAGGTGATCGGCACCTTCGCCGTCCTCCGCAGGCCGGGCGACCACATAGACGAAGCCGTCATCCAGATAACCGAGACCCTGGAATACACCCACAGCCGCCTGGCCGAGACCCCCACCCCCTACGGTGACGGCACTGCCTCGGTCCGTTCGGTCACCCTAATCGAAAAGCTGGTTAGAGGGTAAGAGCCCCCTCTTTACAAGGCCCGGGGGGTTGGACGCCCAACGGGCAATCGGTTTCAACGGGCGGGGGCATGATCGTCACGTATCGCACGGCATTCTCCTGCAATCTGATACGCGAAGTAAGTGTGCCGCAGTTGTTCGTGTAGGTCCTCTCTGGTTTACTGCATCAAGTGATTGAGAAACACCACCGCGGCTATCGTCACGACGCCCAGGTAGGAGAGGCCGGTGGCCGCCATCACACCCGAGTAGCCCGTCTCCCCCAGGGAGAACCAGGTGCCAACCACCAGGGCGGCGCCCACCAGGGAGAGCACGGCAAGAACCCAGCCCAACGATCCACCGTCGTAGGGAATCGCTCCGTTGATCCAGCCGCCCACCAGGCTGAGAAGCAACCCGATGCCTGCCATCACATCCAGCCGCCGCAAGGCCCAGCGGGGAAGCGTCGGGTCAACCAGGAACCAATGACCCAAGAGCATGGTGGCGGTGATTCCTCCCAGGGCCGCACCGCTGGCGATGGTCGAGACCCATCCGGCCGATAGCACCGAGGAAACCAATGTCAGGACCGCTCCGGCCGCCACCAATCCTGAATACTCCCGCCGACCCGAACGCCAGATACCGATCAGCACCAGGGCCAACCCGGCGGCCGCCCACCAGGAGCGCAGCGCCGGGTAGATCATCAACAGCGCGGCGGTCCCGGCTCCCAGCATTTGGTAACCCCGCTTGGCGACCTGCCAGCGAACCGCAAGCGGAAGGGTAAGCGCCACACCCCCCGCCCAAGCGGCCATGAAGGCGGCAGGTCCGAAAGTGGCGCCGGTCGGTATCACCGCTGCTAGGCGGAGATGTGGGACAGCACCCGCTCGGCCACAGCCCCGGCTACGAAGCCGAACTGTCGGGCCAGTACCTCGTAGGGCGCCGAGGCGCCGAAACTGTCGATCCCGATCGCAAGCCCGCCTACCCCCACCCATCTTTCCCACCCGAAGGTGGCCCCGGCCTCCAACGAGAACCTCGGAATGCCCGCTCCCAGCACCTCGCTCCGATAGGAGGAGTCCTGCTCCGCGAAGGCCTCCCAGCAGGTAAGGCTGACCACCCGCGCCGAGACTCCCCGGTTATCCAGCAGGTCGGCGGTCTCCAGCGCCAGAGACACCTCCGATCCGCCGGCGATCAGCACCACATCTCCCCCGGGACGCAGCATGTACCCGCCCCGGGCGGCCCCGCCCCGGGCCTGGGACCGGTCCAGCACGGGGAGGTTCTGACGGCTGAGGACCAGTACGGTGGGGCCATCGGTGCGATTGAGGGCCATCTCCCAAGCCTCCACTGTCTCGGTGGCGTCGGCCGGACGGATCACCCACATGCCGGGCATGGCTCGAAGGCTGGCGAGGTGCTCGACAGGCTGGTGGGTGGGACCGTCCTCTCCCAACATGATGGAGTCATGAGTCATCACCCATATACAGGGGATCTCCATCAATGCCGACAGCCGGATGGAAGGCCGCATGTAATCGGTAAACACGAAGAAGGTGGAGCCGTAGGGTCGTAGACCTCCATGCAATGCCATTCCGTTGACGACGCCCCCCATTCCGTGTTCTCTCACGCCGAAGTGGACATTGCGTCCCATCCGATTGGAACGGGAGAAGCCCTCATCTCCAGGTAGCACCGTCTTGGTGGACTCCGCCAGGTCGGCCGCGCCGCCGATGAATCCCAGGACCTTGTCTCCGATCTGGCCGAAGATTTTCCCCGACGCCGAACGGGTGGCGATGCTATCGCCAGGCACGAATCCCGGAGATTCCAGTTTCACCGGCCGGTGGGTATGGAGAGACTGCCACTCTGCAGTACGTTCCCGGCTATCCCAATCACGACGGGCGACCCTACCTCTTTCCATGGCCTCCGACATGAAGTCGTAAACCTCAGACGGCGCCCAGAAGTCCTCCTCCGGAGGGATCCCGATGTTCATCTTGGCCAGTCTCACTTCCGCTACCCCGAGCGGCGCCCCATGGGCGCCGGGGGTGTCCACCTTGTTGGGGGCTCCGTGAGCGATGTGGGTCCGGCAGATGACCAGGGATGGCTGGTCCCCGGCGTTAAGAGCCTCCCGGGTGGCCTCGGCCACCGCCGACCGGTCGTGACCGTCCACCGAGACGGTGTGCCAGCCCAACGCCCGGAACCGCGCTCCGACATCCTCGGAGAAGGTGATCTCGGTTCCACCGTCGATGGAGATGCGGTTGTCGTCGTAGAAGTAGACCAGCCTTCCCAGGCCGAGATGCCCGGCCAAGGAAGCTGCTTCGGCCGCCACGCCCTCCATCAGGTCCCCGTCGGATACGAACCCATAGGTGTGGTGATCGACCTGGTCGGCGCCCAGCCGGGCCCGGAGATGCTCCTCGGCGATAGCCATCCCCACCCCATTGGCGAAGCCCTGGCCGAGAGGGCCGGTGGTTGTCTCGATCCCCAGTTCCGGTTCCCGCTCGGGGTGACCGGCAGTGGGATAACCCCACTGGCGGAAGTTCTTCAAATCGTCCATGGTGATCGGGAACCCGCACAGATGCAGCATGGCGTAGAGCAGCATCGAGCCGTGGCCGTTGGAGAGCACGAAGCGGTCCCTGTCCGGCCAGGTGGGACACTCGGGGTCCACCCTCATGAAACGGGACCAGAGGGTCACGGCAATGTCGGCCATGCCCATCGGCATCCCCGGATGGCCGGAGTTGGCTCGCTGGACGGCGTCCATGGCCAGTCCCTTGACAACCGCTACGGCGAGTTCTTCATTCCTCATCAGGGAACATACGGTACCAAGACGTCTCGGTGACCCTGCCATCGGCGGCGATGCCCTGCGTGCGCTGCCAGTACTTGGTGTGGGCCACGGTGTTCTCATCGAAAACCCCCGTCACCTCAATCCCCAACGCCCTCTGCCACTTCTCCACCCTGGCGCCCATGCTGCCCAGCTTCAAGACCTCGAAGGCCGGACGCTGGGGAGACGAATCGTCGGAGGAAGAGTCATCCGCGCCGGCTCGGCCGTCGTCTGCCTCCGGGACCTCTTCGGTGGGGAACATCCGAGACCACGAGGTGTCGGTGACCCTGCCATCGGCGGCGATGCCCTGCGTGCGCTGCCAGTACTTGGTGTGGGCCACGGTGTTCTCATCGAAAACCCCCGTCACCTCAATTCCCAGCGCCCTCTGCCACTTCTCCACCAGAGCGCCCCTGTCGCCCTCTTCGATGACAACCGAGGAGGGACGGGCGGTGGAACTCCCCGAGGATGACGAGCCGCCCGGCACGCTCGCTCCCGGGAACATCTTGACCCATGAGTTGACCCCCACTATCCCGTCGACCTCGAGGCCGTTGGCCCGCTGCCACTCGCGGGTGGCCCGGGCGGTCTGGGGGCCGAAGTGCCCGTCGGCGGGGATCCCCAGAGCCCGCTGCCAGATTATCACATGGGTCCCCCGGGACCCGGTCCGCAGAGGCCGGCCCGGGTAGGGAGGAGCCTCTCCGTCGAAGTCGTTCTCTCCAGGATCCTCCGAAGGCGTCTCGGTCGCCTCAGCGCCGGGGAACATCTTGACCCAGGAACTGGCTCCCACCACTCCGTCCGCGGTGAGACCGTTGCGGTACTGCCAGGCCTTGGTAGCCGAGAGGGTGGCCGAGCCGAAGTAGCCGTCGGCCTGTATGCCCAGGGCGCGCTGCCAGATGATGACACTCGAACCGCTGTCCCCCAGTTCAAGGGGCCGACCCGGATAGGGGGGGACGCCCGGTGCGCTACCCGTGCTGCCCGATCCCTGGCTGTCGTCACCATTCCTGTCGGGAGGAGGCTCCGGCGCTTCCACCCCCGCGCCGGGGAACATTGTCTCCCAACTTTGCATGCCCACCACTCCGTCCACCGCCAGGCCATTGGCCCGCTGCCACTCCCGGGTGGCCTGGGCGGTGGCGGAACCGAAATACCCGTCCGCCGGTACGCCCAATGCGGACTGCCAGGTCCGCACCCACTTCCCCCGGCTGCCCAGCCGCAGGACGAACCCGGGGTAGCTGGGAGCCTGTGGGTCGGTCGTCTCCGGTTCAGGTTCCACTTCAGGGTCGGGCTCCGTCCCGGTCCCCGTCTCGGGGTCAGGCGCCGGTTGGGGAGGGGCGGGCTGGAAGAACATCTTGTTCCACGATTGCTCACCAACTATCCCGTCGGGAGTGAGGCCATTGGCCTGCTGCCACTGCCGGGTGGCGGCGGCGGTGCCAGGTCCGAAGTCCCCATCCGCGGTGACGCCCAGCGCTTCCTGCCAGAGTCGCACGTCACTTCCCCGGCTCCCCTCCCTGAGGGGCTGACCGGGATATGGGTGCTCGATGATCAGCGCACTGGGGGGAGTGGGCACAGACGGCGGGCTCGAGCCTATTTGGTTGCCGGCAGTGACCGTGAAGCTGTACGCCACGCCTGGTCGGAGGCCGCTGAACGTCGCCGTGGTCTGGGATGCCGCCACCGTGATCGGATCGGAATGGGCCGGATCGACGCTGA
>JAPPKR010000256.1 GCA_028819835.1 bacterium
GATTGCCCAGCGGGTCGATCACCCGCCCCAGCAGGTCGTCTCCCACCCCGATCTCGAGCACCCGGCTGGTCTGGCGCACCGGATCGCCCTCCTCCACGTGGTTCGAGTCTCCCATCATCACCACGCCGATCGAGTCCTCGTCCAGGTCCAGCACCACTCCCAGCAACCCTCCCTCGAATTCCAGCAGTTCCGAGGACATGGCCAGGGGAAGGCCCTTCACCTTGGCCACACCGTCGGCTATGGAAGAGACATAACCCACTGTCTCCCGGGAGATGGAGGGACTCCAGTCCTCCAGGCTCTTTCTGAGCGCCTCGGTTATGTCGTGGGCGGTGATGGTCATCTCTGCCATTGACTACTCCTTAGGTATTCAAACTTCAGCCAGCAATGCGCGTACCTGGTTCATCCGGGACCGGACCGTCCCGTCCACCACCAGGTCTCCCACCCGGGCCATGAGACCCCCCAACACGTCGGGGTCGATCAACACCCGCACCTCGACCGGATGTCCCACCACACCCGAGAGCACTCCCTCAAGGCGCCCGACGGTCTCGGCGTCCAGAGGAACGGCCGAGCGCACTTCGGCGATCTGCCGGCCCCGGGACAGGGCCGCCTTCTCCGCCAGGCGGTCGGCGATCTCCACCAGGTCGGCCAGCCTCCCCATGCGGACCAAAAGGCCCACCGCCTCCCCGGTCACCGGCGAAGCCCGGTCCGAAAGGAGTTCGGAGGCCAGCGTTTCCAGGCGGTCTCGGGGAACCCGGGGATCGGAGAGGGCGTCGGTCAACTCCGGGGAGCCTTCCACCGCCCGGGCCAGGGCGTAAAGATCGCCCTCCACCCGCTCAAGCTGTCCCTCGGCGACAGCCAACCCGAACAGGGCGTCCGCGTATCCCTCCGTGACTTCGCTCATTCGGCCGTTTCTCTCTCCAGTTCTCGGATGTAGCGTTCCACCAGATCCTGGTGCCCGGAGGCGTCGATCTGGGTTCCCACCACCTTCTCGGCGATATCCAGGGAGAGGGAGGTGATCTCCTGGCGCGCCTCTTCCAGCACCCGGGTGCGTTCCGACTCCGCCTCGGCCCGGGCCCGTTCGGTTATCTGGGCCGCCTCGGCCTCGGCGCGGTCGATGATCTCCTGGCGCAGGCTCTCGGCGTCCGACCGGGCGGCTTCCATCATCTGGTCCGCCCTCTCGACTCCCTCGTCCAGCCGGCGCTGGTAGTCATCGCGCAGGCGCTCCGCCGCTCCCTTGGCATCCTCGGCCTCCTCCAGTTGGGAGACCACCGCCTTCTGGCGGTCCCCCAGGGCGCGGTCCAGCGCCGGCATGGCGAATTTCCACACCAGGAAGACGATGACGACGAAGCTCACCGCACCCCATATCAATTCGGATACGTCGGGGAGAATCAGGAACAGGCCTGACTTCTCCTCCTCGGCAGCCAGAATCAGGACGTCCGGCGACATTCTCAAGCGGCGCCGAACAGGATGAAGAAGAGCAACAGCCCGAAGAGGGCCAGCGCCTCGGTGAACGCGATCCCCAGGAACATGGTGGTTCTCACCTGCCCGGCCATCTCCGGCTGACGGACCATTGCCTGGACGGCATTGCCCACCACTATTCCAATTCCCACACCCGGCCCGATGGCGGCCAGGCCGTAGGCGAGTCCCGCACCTATCAGTGCAGCAGCATCAGCTTGCAAGGTTTCCTCTCCTTTTCTCGGAGCTCGGGGTCAATGCTCCACATTGATGGAGCTTTCTATGTAGACAGCAGTCAACAAAGTAAAAATGTAGGCCTGCAGCACCGCCACGAATATCTCGAAGGCGGTGATCACGATCGCGAACGCCAGGGGTATGGCGAATGCCACAATCTTGGGCTCAAACACGAAGTAGGAGGCGGTGGTCAGGAAGAACACGGCGAGCATGATGTGCCCGGCGATCATGTTGGCGAAGAGCCGCACGGCCAGGCTGATGGGACGGATCACGAAGGTGGAGAGGAAGTCGATGGGAATCACCAGCACCAGGAGCGGCTTGGGCACTCCCGGCGGGATCACTGAGTTCTTTATGTAGCTCAGTCCGTGCTTCTTGAGTCCCACAAACACGAACGTGATCCACACCAGTCCGGCCAGGAAGGCGGGAATCGCCATCCGGGAGGTCACCGGGAAGTGGATCAGGGGGGTTATCTCGAAGAGATTGAGAAACAGCAGCCAGAAGAACATGGGGATCAGCAGCCACTCGTATTTGGCCGACTCGGGCCCGATGATGTCGCGGGCGATGCCGTTTCGGACGAAGTTGACCAGGGTCTCCACCACCACGCCCATCTTGGAGGGGACCACCCGGGGTTGGCGGAACGGAAGATAGAGGAAGAGGAAGGTGGCCAGGGTGGCCAGGAACATCAGCAACACCACCCGGTTGATCCCGAAGGGCAGGACCGCCGGCCAGTCGAAGAGGTGGTTTACGTTGCTCGGCACCTCCACGATTTGCGCCAGGATGGGTACGGTCATCCGGTGGCCACCTGCCTGCGCGCCTCGGAAGTCAGGGCGACTAGCCATGCCGTGCCCACTCCCAGGAAGATTCCGTACAGGTGCGCGTCCCAGATGCTCACCGCCGCCCAGACCAGGAGGGTGATGATCGCCAGGCGCACCACGAATCCCCCGAAGGCAACCGCCCCCAGGGTGAGATAGGAGCGGCGGGCCGCCCTCGACAGAGCCCAGCCGGTGAGCGCAAAGGAGCCGGCGGCGGCCAGGGATCCCATCGCCGCCCAGAGCCCGGCCAGGGGAGTCCACAGGGCCCAGGAAACCACTCCGGTCAGGGGAGCCAACCAAACAGCCCGCCGCGCCAAGCGGCGGCCTATCAAGGCTTCTACGTCCAAACCCGCTCCTCCGGTATCGATGAACTACCCAAAGGTTATCCCGTCCCGCCGTATCCTCGAAAATCGGCGGGGTAGGGAGTGAAGGAGGCGGCCAACTCCGCCACCCTGCCGGCGACGTCGGCCCGAACGGACTCGTCGTCGCGTCCTCTGAGCGCTTCCACGATCAGCGATCCCACCTGCCGGGCCTCGGGCTCGGTCATGCCCTGGGAGGTCATGGCGGGGGTCCCGATCCGGAGTCCCGACGCCCGCCACGGAGGCCGGGGATCGAAGGGGATGGTGTTGAAATTGAGGGTGATCCCCAGCTCGTCCAGCAGCCGGGCGCCGGTTCGTCCAGTGAGGTCTTCGGAGACCGAACGCAGATCGATCAGGAACAGGTGGTTGTCGGTGCCGCCCGAGACCACCCGGGCGCCCGCCTCCTGCACCGCAGCGGCCATGGCGGAGGCATTGGCCACCACCTGGGCTGCGTATGAACGGAACTCGTCCGTCGACGCCTCCAGGAAGCAGACCGCCTTGGCAGCCACCTGGTTGATGAGCGGTCCGCCCTGGGCGTTGGGGAACACCGCCTTGTTGATGGCGGGAGCGTATTCCTCCCTGGCCAGCGCCAGGCCGCCGCGTGGCCCTCGCAGAGCCTTGTGGGTGGTGCCGGTGACGATGTCGGCGAAAGGGACCGGGTTGGGGAAGGCCTTCCCGGCCACCAATCCGATGAAGTGAGCGGCGTCCACCATGAAAACGGCCTCCACCTCGTCGGCGATCTCCCGGAATGCCTCGTAGTCGAGACGTCGGGAATAGGCCGAGTAGCCCGCCAGCAGGATCTTGGGACGGTGCTCGAGCGCCAGCGCCCTCACCTGGTCCATGTCGACGCGCTCGGTGTCGGGATCGACGCCGTAGGCCGCGAAGTCGTAGTACAGGCCCGAGAAGTTGACCGGCGACCCGTGGGTGAGGTGTCCCCCCTGGTCGAGCCGCATGCCCAGGACCGTGTCGCCCGGGCTCAAGAGGGAGAAGTAGACACTCATGTTGGCCTGGGCCCCCGAATGGGGCTGAACGTTGGCGCTGGCCGCCCCGAACAGCGACTTGGCCCGCTCTATCGCCAGGGTCTCGATCTCGTCCACCACCGCACAGCCTTCGTAGTAGCGACGGCCCGGGTACCCCTCCGCGTACTTGTTGGTGAAGATGGAACCCGAGGCGGCCATCACCGCCGGCGACGCGAAATTCTCCGAAGCGATCAGGTGAATGTGGCTGTTCTGTCTCTCCACGTCACGGCGGATCAGACCGGCGGTGGCGGGATCCACCTCGGAGAGGGGACGCATATCAATCATGTGGGATCCTTTGGCGGGTGAGGGTGCCCACCCTGTTCGGGCGCGGTCACCCGGAAAAGTCTACTCCCCCGGCGTCCTTTCAACTCCCGCCCGGGGCCTCATCCCCGCTCCGGAGAAAGTCACCGGAAAACCCGTAAGGCAGTAGCTCCGAGAGCCCATGAACCCGGTAGGGGCCATCGCCGGTCGCCACCAGCACCGTCTCCACTCCGAACTCGTTCATCACCTGCCGGCATCGCCCGCACGGGTAGGCGTCGGCGATGGAGTCGGCGTCGACGCAGGCCACTGCCACAGTGCGTATCCGCCTTGCCCCCGCGGCGGCCGCGGTGTTGGCCGCGGTCGCCTCCGCGCAGTTGGAGACCGGGTAGGCGGCGTTCTCCACGTTGGCGCCGGAAAACAAGGACCCGTCGCCGGTCACAAGGGCCGCCCCCACCCGGAACCCCGAATAGGGCGAGTAGGAGTTTCGGGCCGCCAGGCGCGCCCTGTCCACCAGGGAGTCATGGTCGGTCATCGGGGTTCATCCTCCAGTAGCCCCCGCACGAATGTCTCAGCGTCGAACACCGCCAGGTCCGACAACCCCTCTCCGGTCCCGACCAGCTTGACCGGCATCCCCAG
>JAPPKR010000297.1 GCA_028819835.1 bacterium
GGACGGTGCTGCCTCTCTTTCAGTCGTCTCCCCGGGAACTCACCGGGATGGTGAGAGAGTCTGAGTCGCTCGGTCTGACCGGAGTGCTAGCCACAGACCATCTGGCGGGCTGGCGCCGTCCGGACTCCGCGGTGCTGGAAGCCACCACCGCGCTGGGTATGGTGGCGGCCGCGGCCGAGCGTCGAGTCGGCTCGCTAGTGCTGCAGACGACACTGCGCTCTCCCTCCTACACGGCCAACGTGGCAGGTACTCTTGCCGCGATCTGCCGGGCGCCTCCCCTGATCGGCTTGGGGGTGGGCGACTCCAGGTCACGCGCCGAAAGTAACCGGCTGGGAATTGCCCTACCACCCTTTCCCGAACGCCTACGGCTTATGAGAGAGACCATTGCGGCGGTCCGGGCTCGGGCCCCGGGCGTCGAGATATGGGTGGGAGGTTGGAGCCGGGAGGTGCGAGAGGTGGCGGCCGAACAGGCGGATGGCTGGAACGCCTGGGGCGGCGAGCCTGCGGCATTCGAGGTTGCCGTGGACCAGATGAAGAAGATGAACCCCTCGGTAATTGTCAGTTGGGGAGGTCTCTTGGACACTGCCTGTTCGGTGGACACTCTTGGGAGAACCCTGTCAAGGAGGGTGGACGCCGGCGCACAGGCGCTGGTCGTGGCTCTCACTCCTCCGCGAGTCGCCACATTTCGCCGGTGGGCGCCTGCCATCTTTAATCACGCTGCGCTCTGAAACGGCGCCAATCGCTAGTAGCCTGCGAGTATGGAATTCCGGCGCATTCACAATCTTCCGCCTTACGTTTTCGCTCAGGTGGACCAGGCGAAGGTGGCTGCCCGCCGCGCCGGGGAGGACATTGTGGACCTCGGCTTCGGCAACCCCGACCTGCCATCGCCGCCATTCGTGGTGGACAAGCTCACTGAGGCGGCCAACAAGGGGAAGAACCACCGCTACTCCTCGTCGCGCGGGCTGCCGAACCTCCGCCAAGCCATCACTGATCGGTACCAACGACGCTTCGGGGTCTCACTCGACCCGGAGACACAGGTGGTGGCCACGATCGGCGCCAAGGAAGGACTGTCCCACCTGCTGTGGACCCTGGTCGACTCGGGGGACACCACGGTGGTGCCGGAACCCTCCTATCCCATCCACATCTACGCGCCGATTCTGGCCGGCTCCGACATTGCCCGCCTTCCGGTGGTCTCGGAGTCGGAGTACTTCGAAAGGCTGGAGGTGCTCTATCGCTCGTCCTGGCCGAAGCCGAGGGTGATCATCGTCTCCTTCCCGCACAATCCCACCACGACCTGCATCGAACTGTCCTTCTTCGAGCGTTTGGTGGCGTTCGCCCATCACCACGGCGTGTTCATCGTCCATGACTTCGCGTACGCCGACATGCACTATGACGGCTATCGGCCGCCGTCGCTCCTGCAGGTGGAGGGCGCCGCGGAGGTGGGGGTGGAGTTGTACAGCATGACCAAGGGCCACTCGATGGCCGGTTGGCGGATGGGATTCGTGCTGGGCAACGCTCCTGCGGTGGCGGCCCTGACCAAGCTCAAGTCCTATCTCGACTACGGGACCTTCCAGCCCATCCAGATCGCAACCATCGTCGCCCTCAATTCCGGGGACGACTATGTCGATGAGGTGAGAGCGGTCTACGGCGATCGGCGCGATGCCCTGGTAGATGGCCTGAACAACTCCGGCTGGAAAGTGCTGAAGCCCCAGGGCACGATGTTCGTATGGGCGCCGGTCCCGGAGCCCTACGCGGAGATGGGGTCGGTGGAGTTTGCCCTGCACCTCCTGCGGGAGGCAAAGGTGGCGGTCAGTCCCGGAATCGGATTCGGCCCCAGCGGCGACCGGCACATCCGTTTCGCCCTGGTCGAGAACCGCCAGAGGATCGGCCAGGCGGTCACCAGTTTGCGCCGGACGCTCGATCTTCTCTGATCTGTGGCCTTTCCCGACGGAACCGCCGACTTTCGGTCCGACACCGTTACCAGACCCACCCCTGAGATGCGGCGGGCCATGGCGGAGGCGATGGTGGGCGATGACGTCTACCGCGACGATCCCACGGTCAACGCTTTGGAGGAAGAGGCGGCTTCCATCGTCGGCCAGGAGGCGGCGGTGCTCACTCCCACGGGGACGATGGGGAACCAACTTGGCATAATGCTCCAGACCCGGCGGGGAGAGGACGTGCTCTGCGACGCCGGGACGCACCTGCGCAACGTTGAGGCGGGGGCGGGCGCCGCCCTGTCGGGCGTGGCCTTTCGAACGATGGACGTGGACGCCGGGCGGATCACCCCCGCGGACATCGACCGGTCGATGCAGTTGGCGGGCAGCCTCTTCCCACGTATCGGACTGATGGTGTGGGAGAACACTCACAACATGTCGGGAGGGAGGGTGATACCCGCCGACGTGATGGCGGAAGGCAATCGGGCCGCCCGCCGACACGGCCTCTCCATCCATCTCGACGGGGCGCGGGTGTTCAACGCGGCGGTGGCCTCCGGACTTCCCCCGGCCCGGTTCGCCGAGGGGGTGGACACGGTGCAGTTTTGCTTCTCCAAGGGGCTGGGGGCTCCGGTGGGGTCCATTCTGTGCGGTTCTGCCGACCTGGTGGCCGAGGCGCGTTACCTCCGAAAGAGGCTGGGAGGGGCCATGAGACAGGCCGGCATCATTGCAGCGCCGGCCCGGATCGCCCTCCGTGACTGGCCCCGTCTCTCTGCCGACCATGAACTGGCGTCGCGGATGGCGCGCGGGCTGGCCGACCGTCATCCGGGAGCGGTGGATCCCGAGATCACCGAGACGAACATGGTGCGGGTAGAGGTGGGAAAACTGTCGGGAGGATGGGCGCCGGTCCGCGCCCGGTTGAAGGAGTCGGGGGTGGTGGTAAGGGATCCTTTGGCCGGGACCGTGCGGCTGGTGACCCATCGCGATGTGGACGACGCCGACGTGGAGCGGTTGCTGGCGGCTTTCAGCCCGGATTGACCGGGTAACCGTAGCTTTCCCCGCAGGGTCATACCTCAGCACCAGTGAATTACGCAGTCCTCTTTCCCGGCCAGGGCAGCCAGTTCGTGGGAATGGGCGCCGATCTGTTCGAGGCTAGGCCCGATCTTCTGGGTGACCGCGTGGACGAATTGTTGGGTTGGTCCCTACGCGATCTCTGCCTTGCGGGACCCGAGGCGCTGCTGGTCCGCACCGAGCGGGCCCAGCCCGCCCTGTTCTGTCTCTCCTATGCCCTGTGGGCCGAACTGTCGGACCGGCTTCCCCGCCTCCCGATCGCCGCCGCCGGCCACTCCCTGGGCGAGTACACAGCCCTGGCCGCGGCGGGGGTGTTCGGGTTCGAAGAGACGCTGTCCGTGGTGTCGGCAAGGGGCCGGGCAATGGCCGAGGCCGCCGACGCCGAGGACTCGGGAATGATGGCGCTGATGGGCGTGGACGATGCTGCTGCGGAAGAGGTGGCCGAGGCCCGCCGACTGGAGGGAGGGCGGTTGGTGGTGGCCAATCTGAACGCTCCGGGTCAGGTGGTGATGGCTGGAGGGGCCTCCGACCTCGATTGGCTCGAGTCTCGGGGTCGCAGCCTTGGAATTCGCAGGATGGTCCGACTGCCGGTGGCCGGAGCCTTTCACTCCGGGTTCATGGCGCCGGCAGCCCGCAAGGTGGAGGAGGCCCTGGTCGGCCTCAGGTCGCATCCTGCCCGCTTCCCGGTTTACGCCAATGTGAGCGGCGAACCGATGGATGGCGCCCGCATCGCCGAGACCCTGGTCACCCAGGTTTCCTCTCCGGTCAGGTTCGCAGAGAGCCTCACAGCCATGGCTCGGCGGGGAGTCGAGGTCTTCGTGCATGTCGGCCCGGGCAAGGTGACCGCCGGCCTGGCCAGGCGCACGGTTCCCTCGGCGACGGTGCTGACCGTAAATGATGTCGCCGGAGCGGCCAAGGTGGCGGAATCCATATCTAGCATGGAGTTTTCGCGAGGAGAGTGAGCATGACCAGGGCTGCAATTACCGGATGGGGAAAGTGCGTTCCCCCAACCGTGCTGAGCAACGCCGACCTGGAACGGATGATCGACACCTCCGATGAGTGGATCACGGTTCGCTCCGGGATCAAGGAGAGGCGGATCAGTCATGTGGAGCCGTCCGAGATGGCCGCGGTGGCGTCCGAACATGCCCTGGCGGCCGCCGGTCGGGACATTGGGGAGATCGATCTGATCATTGTCGCCTCCTGCACTTCTGATTCCGTGATTCCGGCCACAGCAGCTCATGTGCACCGTTTGCTCGGCGCTCCGGTCCCCACCGCGGCTTTCGACCTCAACGCCAACTGCTCGGGTTTCGTCTATTCGTTGATCAACGCCGCCAAGATGATTGAGTCAGGCATGCACTCGCGGGTGCTGGTCGCCGCCACCGAACGACTCAGCGCCCTGCTCGACTTCACCGACCGGTCGACCGCGGTGCTGTTCGGCGACGCCGCCGGAGCGGTGGTCGTGGAGCCGACCGAGGAAGATCACGGTCTGCTGTCGGGTTTCGTGCAGATGGACTCTTCCGCCCTGGGATACCTGGAGGTGTCCAACGACGGGCTTAGCGGGATGCCGGCCCGCGCCCTGGAGGCCGCCCATGGCGGGATCACCATGAACGGTCGTGAGGTGTTCCGCCGGGCGGTGGTGGCGATGGGGGACCTGTCGGTGAGGGCGGTTGCCGAGGCCGGCCTGGGACTGGAGGAAGTGGACCTGCTCATACCTCACCAGGCCAACATGAGAATCATCGACGCTACCGCCAAACGGCTGAAACTCCCTTCCG
>JAPPKR010000277.1 GCA_028819835.1 bacterium
CCCGTGAAGAGGGGGCCACCACCACCCGTCCTCCGGCGAGCCGCACGCGCTGGCAGAGGTCCAGCCCTGCGGAGACGGGAGGCAAAGATTCGTCGAACCCGCCCAGCACGGCCAGCAACCGGCGACGCATCAGGAGGGAGACCGGAGACAGGTTGGACACCTCCCGAACCACGTCGTATTGGGCGAAGTCGAGTTCGGAGTCGTCCAGGCCCGTGAAAGTCACTCCGAACAGGTCGGTGGCGCTTCCCACGGACAGGAGTTGCTCTGAGTCCTCGGAGGAGAGAATCTTCGACCCCACCAACGCCACCTGATGGTTCACCGCCACCTGCACCAGGGCGGTCAGAGCCCCCGGCTCCGGCTGCGCCCGGCCCGCCAGGATCCAGATGTACTCGATGTCGGCGGGCAGCGCCCTCGCCACCGCGTCCAGGGTGTCGCGGTGGAGGGCCCCCAGTCGTTCCGCCTCCCGTTTGGCCCCTGGGTCTTTGCCCACCACTATTAGCCGGGTGATCCAGTCCTTTTCCGCCCCCCGGTCAACCGGTGGCTCAAGGGGGTCGCCCTCGGCCATGAGCACAACCGCAATGCTGGGAGTCCGGGTTGGGCGTACGATGGGATCCGAAGAGGAGGCTGTGCCCGTCATCAACAAACGCAATCCTAGGAATGCAGACCGCCTATGAGAACGCTTGACGAAAAGCCCGGAGTGCTGCTCCTTTCCGGTGGGGTGGGAGGAGCGCGACTGGCGCGGGGGTTTTCCCGGCTGGAGGAATGGGAGACGACGGTGGTGGTAAACACCGGGGACGACGACTGGGTGTACGGGGTGTACGTCGCCCCCGACCTGGACACGGTGGTCTACACCCTCGCCGAGGCGGAAGGGCCCCAGGGCTGGGGGCTGGTCGACGAGACCTGGCAGGTGATGGAGTCTCTCTCCGGGTTCCCGATCGACACCACATTCCGACTGGGCGACCGAGATCTGGCGACCAACCTCTTCCGGACCATGCGAATCGGGGAGGGAAAGCCGTTGAGCCTCATCACCGAGGAGATCGCCGCCGCCTTCGGGCTCGGGATAAGGCTGCTCCCCGCCACCGATCATCCCCTACGCACCAAGCTGCGGACTGTCGGGGGAGAATGGCTGGACTTCCAGGACTACTTCGTCCGCAGACAACACCGGGACCGGATAGCCCGGATCCGCTTCGACGGGGCGGAGGCCGCCCGCCCCGCTCCGGGAGTGATCGAGGCGATCGGCGCAGCCCAGGCGGTGGTAATCGCCCCCTCCAACCCTCCCCTATCGATCTGGCCGATCCTGGCCGTGCCCGGCATCCGCTCCGCCCTGGAGTCCGCCGACACGGTGATCGCGGTCAGTCCGTTGTTCGGAGGAAAAGCCCTGAAGGGTCCCGCCGCCGATGTGATGGACAGCCTGGGCCTGCCGCCCGGAAACCGGGGCGTGGCCGAGGCCTATGGGGACCTGCTTTCGGACCTGGTGGTGGACACCGGGGACGCAGAGGACGTGGGATTCCTTTCCGACATGGGCCTCGGGGCCTGGGCGACCGACACTCGGATAGCCGATCCGGCCGCCTCCGCCCGGCTGGCCGCCGAAATCATGGCTGCGTTGTGACGATCAGCATCCACCCGGTAAAGGGGCTTCCCGAGATATCCGAGGGAGACGACCTCGCTCTCCTGATCGGCGACCTCCTGGCCGAATCCGGCCTCGGTCTGCAACCGGGGGACGTCGTGGTGGTGACCCACAAGGTGGTCTCCAAGGCCGAGGGCAGAATGGTGGAGTTGGAGGACGACGGTCCCCACAGCCATCGCCACCTGGTGGAGTCGGAGTCGGCAGCCGTCCTCCGCCGCCGGGGGGACCTGGTCATAACCGAGACCCGGCACGGCTTCATCTGCGCAAACGCCGGTGTGGACCGCTCGAACGTGGGTCCCGGCCGGGCCGTGCTGCTCCCCGTGGACCCGGACCGTTCCGCCCGGAGGATCCGCTCCCGGCTGATCCAGCGGTTCGGTGTGGAGGTGGCGGTGGTGATCACCGACACCTTCGGCCGCCCCTTTCGACGCGGCCTGACCGATGTGGCGATCGGGGTGGCGGGACTCAAGCCGATCCGCGACCTGAGAGGCACCCCGGACGATCATGACCGGGTGCTCGAGGTGACCGAGGTGGCGGTGGCCGACGAGATCGCCGCCGCGGCCGATCTGGCCAAGGGCAAGGTCGGCGGCATCCCCGTGGCGATCGTGCGAGGGCTATCGCTCCCGGCCGAGGAAGGCTCGGCCACCGAACTGATCCGGCCCGCTCCCGAAGACCTGTTCCGGTGAGCGTGAACGCCCGACCCATGGTGCGTCGCGGTCTTGGTTGGGTGGTGGAGGGGTTGCTTGTTCAGGCTCCCAAGCCGCGAATCTCGCTAAGCCACCTGGGGCCGGATCGACCTCGATAACCGCGGACGGACAATCTCGGGAGAAAGTCGGGAACCACAGGGAGGGCTCAACTCCCGGCACTGAGGCACATGGGTCTAGCCGGATGGAAAGGCTGCACCCGAAGGCCAAAGAGTGACTTGTCGTACCCCCTCCCAGACCAATTCGTCAACCTCTTGACCAAAAAGGGCCCATTCGCTGGGTCGCGAGTTGAAGAGAACAGCCCACGCAAACCCGTGGTAGGTCCTCACAATGAGAGCCTGCGTTCCGGGCAGACTACCGTCATGCCACCAGTTGGCGTCATCACCCACCGGCCTGATCGCCCAGCCCATTCCATAGAAATGTGAACTGTCCTCCCATTGCGGCAGCGGGGGCCGGGATGTCATGAGTTCGACAGTCTCGGGCGTCAACACGCTCGGAGGGCTGCTTCCATCGACCGATACCGCGAACCGTACCAAGTCGATCGCCGATGCCACCCAGCCTCCGTGAGCATCCATCGTCCTTAGATGGAAGCCTCCATAGGGCCATGGCACTGTGTCTGGCGTGTCCGGCATCACCGAAAAGGCCTGTGGCTCCCCGGGATAGCCGTAATAGGTAACCTCGCCCTCCATTTGTTCTTCCGACAGAGTGCCACCGATGCGCATTCCGGTGATTCCCAGTGGACGCAACACCCGTTCCATCACGTACTGTTCGTAGGGTTGGTCGGCCCTCTCTTCGATAATGCGCCCCAGTAGACAATAGCCGAAGTTGGAGTAGGCATACTGTGTGCCAGGGTCGAAATCCAACGGCTGGCCCACCATGAACCTGATGACGTCTCTGCACGAAACAGGTTTAGGGCCACCCAGTTCCTGTTCGATTCTCTCTGCCTGGAACATGGCGTCATAACTCTTGGCAGCGTCCCATCCCCCTGAGTGCTGCAGAAGGTGACGCACTGTGATCTCCTCCAACCCGGGGTCCCCACCCGTCCGTTCAGGAGCCTGGAACTCACGGAGTATCTCATAGACTCTCTCGTCGAGATCGAGCAGTCCTTCCTCTGCCAGCCGGAGCACTGCAACAGCGGTGATGGGTTTGGAGACGCTGGCGATGCGAAACAGCGAGTCGGGCTCTACCGGTTCGCCTTTCTCAACGTTGGCCAGCCCGTATCCCCGCGCCAGCACCAACTTGCCATCCCTGGCTATTGCGATGGCTGCGCCTGGCACGTTCCAGCGGCTCAACAGGCCTGGAATGAGCCCATCAAATACCTCCTCGGCGTCCGAGGGTGCCGTAATGCCATCATCGGTAGCGGACTCCGGCCCGCCACCTTCAGTCGCTGCCGCCATCGTGGTGGTAGTGGTTGGAGTCCCTGCCGCCGCTGTGGTGGCCATTGTCGTGGTGGTTGTGCTGGTTTCCTGAAGAGATGGCAGAGGTGTAGAAGGGGGGTTTTCCTGCTCCGCCTCGGCGGCCGGCGTGAAACTGGGCTGCCGGTCTTCAATGGTCAGCGTAGTGCTGTCCAAGGTGGTGCTGGTGGCTGGATCATTAGACGCGGGAGGTGTCGGAGAAAGGGTGGTTGTGTTTTCCACTGCCACCGGCGCCCGGAGGTCTTCCTGTGCCACTTCCTCGATCCGCATTTCTTGCAGTGCGAAGTGGACGAGCAGATAAGCCCCCAGCGCCACTACCAGCACGGCGATGGTGATCTTTGTCCGTGTGTTGATTCCCAGCAAAAAACGCAAAATGCGCATGTGTAACCTCCTAGACCCCGACGACCTACTAAAAGGACACGTCCCGATCATTTGGATCGTCGTAGGTCAGGCCTCGTGCGGTGGCGAGGTTTGATGATCCCATATCGGTGGGAGGCACAACAACATCGTAACCCACCCAACTACAAGAGCGACCGACCACTAGGAGCAGGTCATCCACTCCCAGGCGAGGCGGATGCCTTCCTCCAGCCCGGTCCGGGCTTCCCAGCCGAGCCGATCGGTGGCGGGACGGGGATTGACCACCGACCGCCTGAGGTCTCCCGGCCGCGCCGGGCGCCGGGACGGGCGGCCCCTCCACCCCGTCACCCCGCTCATCGTTTGCAAAAGCGACACGAGAGAGGTCTCCACCCCAGTACCCAACTGCAGGGTGTGGCCGTCGGCCCGGTCGGCAGCCAACACCATCGCCGCCACCGCGTCGTCAACGTAGAGGAAGTCTCTGGTCTGTTGGCCGTCACCGTCCAGGAACAACGGCTCCCCCCGCGCCATCGCCCCCAGCCAGGTGGCCACCACCGCCGACTCCCCGTCCCCGTGCTGGCGAGGTCCGTAGACGTTGGCGGGACGCAGGGTGG
>JAPPKR010000125.1 GCA_028819835.1 bacterium
TCTGCAGGGCCGCCACTTCCGACAGGCGACGCATCCGCTCGGTGGCCATCTCCCAATCCCGCAGCGCCCCGTCCGCCGGATCGGAGCGGAGGTCCTCGAGTGATGCTTCGATCTCCGACAGCGCCAGCAGGCCCCGCTCACGGTTCGCCGCTGCCTCCGAACGCTTCTCGTCCCACGCCCTCCGGCCTGACACGGCGGTGGCCAGTTGCTCGTCGAGTTCCCGGAGTCGCCTTCCCTCCAGATAGGTGCGCAACGCTCTGATCTCGCTCGACAGGTGCTGGTACCGCCCCAGCGCCTCGGCTTGGCGACGCAAGGGGCGCATCCTGCGCTGCTTCTCTGCGATCAGATCTCCGATACGATCCAGGTCCGTGCCGGTGGACTCCAGCCGCCGGACCGCCTTGTCCCGGCGCCACAGGTGCTTGCCCACTCCCGCCGCCTCCTCCAGGACTTTGCGGTGTTCGGACGGAGAGGCATTCAGGACCCGCTCGATCTGTCCCTGGCCCACCAATGCGTACTGGCTCTTCCAAATGCCCGCCTCGGCCAGCAGTTCGGTGATGTCCACCAGCCGGCACGAGACGCGGTTGATCTCGAACTCGGACTCGCCCGAGCGGTAGTGACGTCGGGTGACCGACACCTCCGGACGGTCGATCGGCAGGAGACCCGAGGCGTTGTCGAACACCAGCGTGACCTCGGCCCGGGACGACGCCTGCAGGGTGGCCGTCCCGCAGAAGAGCAAGTCGTCGGAGCGGTCGGCGCGAAGCGTCCGGGTCGACTGGCGCCCCGTGGCCCAGGCCACCGCATCCACGATGTTGGACTTTCCCGAGCCGTTCGGGCCGACGATCACCGTAATACCCGGACCGAACTCGAGGGTGGTCCGCTTGGCAAAGGATTTGAACCCGGCAAGAGATATGGACTTCAGGAACATCCAAAAACCCAAATTAATGGATGCGGGCCCCTTTTCGGTGGTTTGTTTCTTCGACGGCCCCTCTCAGGGGCCTACCTGGCACCCCGGACAGAAAAATGAGGACCGGGCGCTGATCACCATCCTCCGGATCGGGGACTCACAGGTACGACAGGGCAAACCTTCCCGGCCGTACACCCGTAGATACTCGAGGAACCCCCCGGCCCGGCCATCCGGCAACAGGTAGGCCAGGTCATCCAGGCTGGTGCCTCCCCGGCTGATCCCCGCCGCCAGGACCGGGCGCACCTCGGAGCGGATCCGGTCCACCTCCTCCTCCGACAGCCCTCCGGACCGGCGGGAGGGGTGGATCCCCGCCCGGTGGAGCACTTCATCGGAGTAGATGTTCCCCAGACCCGCCACGAAGCGCTGGTCCAGGAGCAGGCTCTTGATGGGAATGGTCCGCGACCTCATTGCGTCGAACAGCCGACCGGCGGAGGGGAGATCATCCCAGGCGTCGGCGCCCAGGCGAGCCAGGGTGGAGCCTTCCAACTCCTCTGGGGTGTACACCGCCACGAACCCGAAAGTCCTCGGATCGATCATGCGCAATGACGGGCCCGCGTCCATCTCGGCCCAGAAGCGGGTGTGGACTTCCTTCGGATCACCGGGTTCGCACAGGCGGATCCGCCCCGACATCCCCAGATGCATCACCCAGGTGAGACCGGCGTCCATGCCGATCAGCAGGAACTTTCCATGCCGACCCACCCGACGGACGCGCCGTCCCACCAGTCGGTCCTCCACGTCGGTGCAACGGGCGTGCCGGCGGGCGGTGCGGGGATGACAGATCCGGGCGGAAGCAACCCTGCGGCCCTCGAGTTCGGGCCGGATGGCCCTGCGCACCGTCTCCACTTCCGGCAGTTCGGGCATTCTTCGCTCAGATCAGGAGCGCTTTCGGCGCCCTCTCCGCCACCGCCACCATGGAGCGGCCTCCCCTGGCTCATCTCCGGTCGACGCCTCCGCGATGGCGGGCGTCGGTTGGGGGCGGGCAGGGGCCGCATCGGAGTACAGGGCCTCGACGGCGCGCCTCGCCGCCTGTTGCTCGGCCTGGCGCTTGGAGGACCCCTCGCCGACTCCGCACCTCTCTCCCTCCACCCACACCTCGGCCTTGAATCGGGGAGCATGAGCGGGACCCTCCCCCCAGACCCGGTATTCGGGCGCCTTTCCATCCGCGGCCAACAACTCCTGGAGTTGGGTCTTGGCGTCCAGGGCGTCGGGCGTGGCTGCCTGGGCACCGATCATTGACCGCCAGTGCGTCATCACCAACCCCTCGGCCGGTTTCCATCCGCCGTCCTGGTAAACGGCCCCGATCACGGCCTCCATGGCGTCGGCCAGGATGCTCACCTTGCGGCGACCGCCCGACTGGTCCTGGCCCTTGCCCAGCCGGAGAGCCTCCCCCAATTCGAGAGCCTCCGCGACCTGTGCCAGCGACTCCTTTCTCACAACCGCCGCCCGCACCCGAGTCATCTGACCCTCCTTGAGAAAGGGGTACTCTCCGAAGATGTGCCGGGTGACCACCATCTGCAGAACGGTGTCGCCCAGAAACTCCAGCCGCTCGTTGTCGGGCGTGTTCATCTCGTTGGCGTAGGAGCTGTGAGTGAGGGCGTTCAGCAACAGTTCAGGCGATGAGAACCGATAACCCAGACGCCTTTGCAGATGGTTCAACGGCAGAGGAATCTCTCCCCGATCCGCTCAGGAAGCCGGTACCTCGAACCCTCGTTGGCCATCTGGAGCGCCTTGGTGATGGCCGCACTGCGGGCGTGACCGTGCGCTATGACCGCGATCCCCTTGGCGCCAACCAGGTGAGCGCCGGCGTGACGGTCGTCCATCAGCTTCCGCCCCTGGGCCGAGAACCGTGGTCGCACCTTCTCCTCGGCCTCGGGCTCGCTCTCCGCCAGCATCGAGAAGAATGCCTTGGCGGACATCACCACCGAGGCCTCCACCGTCTTCAGGAAGACATTCCCGGTGAAACCGTCGGTGACGATCACATCCACCACCCCCGTGGCGAAGTCGCTCCCCTCGACATTCCCCACGAAATTCACTGGGGACCGGCGGAGGAGGGCGAGCCCCTCTCTCTCCATCTCCCTGCCCTTGGAGTCCTCTGAGCCGTTGTTGAGCAGTCCCACCCGGGGATTCTCGACGCCGGCGGTGGTCTCGGCCACCACCGATCCCATCACCGCGAACTCCACCAACTGGCTGGGCCGCACCACCAGGTTGGCGCCCGCGTCGCACAGCACCGTCGGATTCCACGGAATGGTCAGGAGGCTGGCGATCGCCGGCCTCGACACCCCCGGCAACCGGCCGATGCCCACCGCGGCCACCGCCAGGGAAGCTCCGGTGGATCCTGCCGAGACGAACCCGTCAGCCTCTCCCGAGGAGACCAGGTTCCCACACACCACCACCGAGGAGTCCGGCACCTCCCGGATGGCCTTGATGGGGAAGTCCCCCATTCCCACCACTGCCGGAGCGTGCACGATGGGCAACTCCGCCTGGTGGCCTTCCAACTCCTTTTGCAGGACGGGGCGATCCCCCACCAATAGCACGTCGATGCCCTGGGCGGCCGCCGCTACCGCTCCAGCCACCGTCTCCCGGGGAGCGAAGTCACCCCCGCCTGCATCCAGGGCGATGGTGGGCACTACTCGACTTCGACTATTTCACGTCCTCGATAGCTACCGCACTCCTGGCACGCCCGATGAGGCAGCCGGGGAGCCTGACACTGCGGGCAGCGGGAGAGAGTGGGCGGGCGGACTTTCCAGGCCGCCTTTCTCTGCCTGGTGCGCATCTTGGAACTCTTTTTCTTGGGAACAGCCATGGGGCGACTCTCCTATAGGAAGTTGGACAAGACCGAAAACGGGGACTGCCGGCCCTCAACAACACATTTACATGCTTCTGCGTTCAAATGGATGCCGCATCCGGAGCAGATCCCGCGACAGTCCTTCTCGCACAGAGGTGCAGTCGGCAAAGAGAGTACCACCTCGTCGACGACAATCCCATCCAGGCGGAGCCATCCGTCCTCGGTTATGCGGTACCCGTCGGAGTCCGGAAGGCGTCTCACCGTCCGGTCCACGGGAACGACCCGTTCCTCCTCCCATTCTTCCAGGCACCGGTAGCAACTCACCCGGGCATCCACCGCCACGGTTCCGCTCACCCGGATCCCGTCGTCACTCCCCTCCAAGACCAGGTCGGCCCGGGCGCCTCCGGCTCTGACCACGGGCATCTCCACCGCCAGGGGCACGTCCCACCGGCGCCGATCGGTCCGTCCCGGGGCCCCGAGAAGGTGCGACACCTGAACCTGCACCGCGGATCCCATCAGATGGGCGGGGCCGGATCCGCCGGTCGGGAGCGGTGGAGGACGGTTCGGGTGGCGCTCACCCTCGCCGCCAGGTCCCCGATGAGGGTCTCGAGGGATTCCAGGACCGCGTCGGCCATGTCCTCGGCTTCCAACCGGGTCCTCCGCGCTTCGCCCTCTGCCCTGCGGACCAGCGAATTGGCCTCGGCGACCGCCTCCTCGAGGATGTGGCTCTGGCTGACCAGGCGCTTGGACTCCGACCGCGCCCGGTTGATGATCTCCTCGGCCTGTTCGCTGGCGCGGCGCATGAATGTCTCCCTCTCACGGACCATCCAGCGGGCGGCCCGCAACTCTTCGGGAAAGCCTCTCAGCAGGGTCTCAAGGCGGGACAGCATCTTCTCCCGGTCGATCAGGGCGTTCTGGGAGAGCGGGAGGGAACGGGCCTGACGGACCTCGTCGATCATT
>JAPPKR010000197.1 GCA_028819835.1 bacterium
TCCGCGTGCTGGGCGCCGAACGGGTGATGGATTCGACGTTGGAACGCCACCTCTACGCCAAGGACGCGGGGGTCTACACGGGAAACCCGACCGTGGTGGTGATGATCGAAACCACCCGGGAAGTCGCGCAAGTGGTAAGGGCCGCGCGGCGCCACGGCATACCGGTAGTGGCCCGAGGAGCGGGAACCGGCCTCTCCGCCGGGGCGGTCCCGGAAGTGGGCGGTGTGGTGCTGGTGACCACCCGCATGAACCGGATCGAAGAGATCGACACCGAGAACCGTACCGCCTGGGTAGGCCCGGGAGTCATCAACCTGGACTTGTCCGCCGCCACCACCCCCTTCGGTATGCACTTCGCCCCTGATCCCTCCTCCCAATCGGCGTGCACCGTGGGGGGGAACATCGCCTGTAACTCAGGCGGTCCTCACTGCTTGTCCGAAGGGAGCACCGTCAACCACGTCCTTGCCTTGGAAGTCGTCACAGACACCGGAGACGTGGTGATCGTGGGCAGCGGGGCGCCCGATCCCATCGGATTGGATCTGCGGGGCATCCTCGTCGGGTCGGAAGGCACCCTGGGAATTGTCACCCGCGCCCTGGTGAAGCTCACCCCCAACCCGCCTGATGTGCGGACGATGGCGGTGGCCTTTCCCACCATTGAAGACGCCGCGGCCACCGTCTCGGGGATCATCGCCGCGGGACTGATTCCCGCTGCCCTGGAGATGATGGACCAACTGATGATGCAAGCCATCGAGAACTGGCTGCACGCCGGTCTACCCGTCGAGGCGGGAGCCCTGTTGCTGGCCGAGGTCACCGGGGTAACCGAGGCGGTGGAGGCGGAGGCGGAGATCATCAACAGGACCGCCCGAGGGAACAACGCCCTGTCGGTGCAGTTGGCCGCTACCCCCCAAGAGCGGGAGATCTTGTGGAAGAGCCGCAAGTCAGCCTTCGGCGCGGTGGCACAGGCCGCTCCTGACTACTACCTGCACGACACGGTTGTGCCTCGCACTCGTCTCGTGGAGGCCATGCGCCAGGTGTATGAAATCGGTCAGCGCTACGAGATCACCATGATGAACGTCTTCCACGCCGGGGACGGCAACCTCCATCCTCTGATGGCCTTCGACGCCTCCGAGCCCGGTCGGCTTGACCAGGTGAAAGCCGCCGCCGACGAGTTGGTTGAACTCTGCGTCGAAAAGGGGGGTGTTCTCTCGGGGGAGCACGGCATCGGAATAGAGAAACGCCACCTCATGCCGTTGCTCTTCACGGAGATGGATCTTGACGCACAGGCTCGCGTGAAAGAGGCTTTTGACGCCGAGGGAGTCTTCAACCCCGGCAAAGTCCTTCCGGAGGGATCCCGTTGTTTTGACTTTGGACGGCCGGTGCCCGAGGGCGCCTGGGTGTGAAGAGCCGGTTCGGCGCCATCCCTGCCGCCGACATCTCAGCCGACCAGGCCATCCCGCCGGCCGAGATCGCGGTGGCGCCCACCACCCTCGAAGAAGCCTCCGAGGCTCTTCGCATCGCCACCGAGCGCCGGATGAAGGTACTGATCTGGGGGGGTGGCAATCATCAAGGATACGGCCACCGCGTGCATCCGGACATGGTGTTGATCACCACGTCACTCAACGGGGTCGAAGTCTGGGAACCCGAAGACCTTACCATTGTGGCGGGGGCGGGGGCCCGGGTCTCGCAGGTGGAGGAGATGCTGGCGGATGAGCGCCAGACCACCCTCCTGCCGCACTCTTCGCCAACCGCAACGATCGGTGGCGCTCTCGCCGCCGGGCTCAGCAGCTACAAGCGATATCGCTACGGGCCCAGCCGGGACCGGGTCCTGGAGACCACGGTGGTCACCGGTGACGGGCGCATCGTCCGGAGCGGGGGGCGGGTGGTCAAGAACGTGACCGGCTACGACATCCCCCGGCTGATGGTGGGCGCCCTGGGCAGGTTGGGCCTGATCGGCTCGGTGTGCCTGAAGCTCATTCCGACGCCCGCCGCGGCGGTGACGGTTACCGTTGACGATCCGGCAGCCGCCCTTGCTGTTCTATACCGGCCCCTAGCCGTGCTCTCCACGCCGTCGGGGCACAGCGCTTTTCTGTGGGGAACGCAGGCCGAGGTGGAGTCGCAGGCCAGCCGGTTGGGGGGAGAGGTGCAGAGCGGACACGCATGGCCGCTGATGCGTTCACGGCCGGTCGCCTGGTCGCTGAGGCTTCCTCCTTCCCGAATGATCGAAGGCCTGGAGCGCCTGCCCGATTCCTGGGATTACGTGGCCCAGCAGGGAGTCGGGATCACAGAATGCGCTGCGGACCGGGTCGATATCGGAGCGGCATCCGAACTCCGTGGGTGGGCGGAGTCGGTGGGCGGGGCTCTGGTGCTTACCAACGGTCCCGAGACCCTGTACGAACGGATCGACCCCTGGGGCGGTCCTCCGGCGGGCCTCGAATACCAGCGCAAACTGGTGGCGGGGTTCGATCCATACCGAGTGCTCAACGGCGGCCGACTGCCGGGAGGCATCTGATGGGCTACCAGACGCCTTACGCACCCACCCGATCAGAACTGTCCAGTTGCATCCAATGCGGCTTGTGCCTCCCCCACTGTCCCACCTTCCGCCTCACCGGGAAGGAGACCGACTCCCCCCGGGGCCGACTGACCGCCATGACCGCGGTTTTGGACGGAATCACGGGAATAGACGAGGTCTTCGCCGAGACCATCTCCTTCTGTCTGGGTTGTCGCGCTTGTGAGCCGGTGTGTCCAAGCATGGTGCCCTACGGAAGGACCCTGGAGGGAGCCCGGGCGGAAATCTCCGCCCAGCGCGGCGGCGTGACCGGGCGGCTTCGGGGATGGGTCATGGAGACCTGGCTCGGGAGCCCGGCGATAATGCGGGTCATCACCTGGACAACGGCCCTGGTCCAGCAAACCGGGCTGGCCCGGATCGCACCGCGTCGAGTTCGCTCCGGTCTCGGGGGCCTGAGGCGCATCGGTTGGAGGACCCCGTCATTGCGGGGAAGAACCTTTCAGCCCGATCGGGCGCCTGTGGCCACCGTGGGACTCCTCACCGGTTGCATAATGGGTCCCTGGTTCGCCGACGTCCACCAGGCAAGCATCGCTTTGCTGGTGCGAGCAGGCTATCGGGTGGTAGTCCCCTCGGGCCAAACCTGCTGTGGCGCCTTGGCAGCCCACGACGGCGCCGCTGAAGGCGCCGCCCGCCTGGCTGCCCGAAACGCCGCGGCGTTCCGTGGAGTGGATTACGTGGTGGCCAACGCAGCCGGGTGCTCCGCTCATCTCAAGGACTACCGCCACTGGGCTCCCGGAGAAGCCTTGGACGAGGGTTGGCAGGTCCGAGACATCACGGAGTTGGTGGCTGACGCTGTCGAGGACGGCCGGCTTCCCCGCCTGGAAGAGGGACGCGGATTGGTGGCGCTCCAGCATCCTTGCCATCTTCGCAACGCCCAGCGGATTGTCACCCAGCCTCAAGTGATCCTGGAGGCGGCCGGATACCGGACCACATCCATCGATCCGGTGTGCTGCGGCGCAGCAGGGTTCTACTCCATTCTTCGACCCGACACCTCCGCCCGCCTGGGAAGAGACAAAGCCGATGAGATTCGACGCAGCGGAGCCATGCTCGTCGCCAGCGCCAATCCCGGGTGCGAGATGCAGTTGCGTTCACATCTGGCCGGCGAATACCGGGTCCTGCACCCGGTGGAACTTTATTTGCAAGCGCTGTCGAACGCCAAGGAGAATCCGGCATGACCCACCCCTCCCCCTCGGCCTCTCAAGCGCTGGACTGGCGTTATTGGTACCGTCTGGCTGCCGGGTCTTTTCGCTCCATGCTCCGGGTGGGTTTTTCGGCTGCCGGGATAGCACTCCTGGGGCTGGCCCTTGCCTCACTGCTCCTTGAAGTGGGGATCGTGGAGGGCGGTCCCGACCTGACCATCATGGAGGCCATGAGCGCCATTGCCGCGGTTGGGGCTGCGGGAGGAGTGATCCTGGGCCTGGGAGCGGAGGCTTCCTACGGGGCGTCCGCTCTGGAAGACGAGCAAGACGTCTGGCATCGGGCAGCCGGAAGAGCATTGGCCGGACTGGCGGTTGCGATGATTCTGGTGGCGGTCAGCGCCTTGCTTCCACTGCCCGAGGACCTGCCCGTCACCATCGATTACGGACGGGCCACCCTCAGGGCCGCCGGGGGTGCCGGGCTCATATGCTCCCTGCTTGTCCCGCCCCTGACCGGGTGGCTCTCAGTGCGGGCCGGGTTTTGGAAACCCCGTTGGGACCCTTACCTTCTGTTCGGCGCGTGGGCGGTCCTGATAATGGCGCTGTTCGCTCCTCCCGGTTGATCCGGGGTCACATTCTCTCGGGGACGTCGATCCCCAGCAGCTCCACCAGCATGGTCAGCACCTCCCCGGTGTAGCGGGCCAGGGTGAGCCAGGAGCCCTGACGGACGGGATCCGGTTCGCTGAGGATGTGGCATTGGTCGTAGAACCGGGTGAAGCCCACCGCCACCCGGTAGGTGTACTCGGCCAGGTGGTGCGGGGCGCGCTCGTGCGCGGACCTGCTTATCGCCTCGGGCATCAGAGCCAAGGTGAGCATCAGGTCACGCTCGGCGGGGCGCGATGGCGGACCAAGGGCGCCAGGCACCAGGTTCTCCGCCGCCGCCCTCGCCAACAGCGACCGGATCCGCACCACCCCGTATTGCAGGTACGGACC
>JAPPKR010000268.1 GCA_028819835.1 bacterium
CCTGTTCCTCTGTGATGGAAATCTGGGTTCGGATCATGGCCACCAATGATAACAATAAGTGCCATCATGATGTGCCGCACCAGCGGCACCCCACCGGGTTGAAGCTAGTTGACCGCCTTCTCCATGCCCTCCCAGTAGGGGGCGCGCAGTTTGAACTTCTGGAGTTTGCCGGTGGCGGTCCGAGCCAGTTCCGTCCTCATCTCTACCGAGGTCGGGCACTTGTAGTGGGCAATCCGTTCGCGGCAGTGGTCGATGAGATCCTGGGCCGTCACATCGGCATCCGGGGCCAGCACAACCAGCGCCTTGACCGTCTCGCCCCACTTGGCGTCGGGAACCCCGATGACGGCCACTTCAGCCACCGCAGGATGAGAAAACAAGGCGTCTTCCACCTCGATGGACGACACGTTCTCGCCGCCTGAGATGATGACGTCCTTCTTGCGGTCGGTGATTGTGTAGTAGCCCTCCTCGTCGGTGTAGCCCCCGTCTCCTGTGTAGAACCAGCCGCCCACAATGGCCTCTGCGGTGGCGTCAGGCTGCTCCCAGTAACCCTCGAGCACATGGTTGGTACGGGCCAGAAACTCCCCGCTGGCGCTCACGGCCATGCGCACGCCCAGGCCGGGCACACCCTGGCGGGCCAGCTTGCGGGCCCGCTCTCCCGGGGACAGGTGGTCCCACTCGGCCCGTCGACGGTTCATGGTGAGGAACGGCGCGGTCTCGGTCAGGCCATAGATCTGGATGAATTCCCAGCCCAGTTCCGCCTCCACCCGCTCGATGGTGCGGGTGGGCGGCGGAGCGCCGGCTACCACGATGCGGGTGCGGCCAGCACCCGGGATGGGTCCATCCCATTCGGCAGCCGCGTCCAGGATCGCCGCCACCACCGCGGGCGCGCCGCACATGATCGTTATGCCGTGTTCGTCCACCCGGCGCAGGATCTCGGCGCCGTCCACGTTGCGGAGCACCACCTGCTTGGCGCCCATGCCGACCAGGGCATAGGGCATCCCCCAGCCGTTGCAGTGGAACATGGGCAGGGTGTGCAGGTAACTGTCACGGTCGCTCACCGACGCCTGCCAGCCGAACACCGCCGCGTTGAGCCACAGGCTGCGGTGGGTCTGCTGCACCCCCTTGGGCCTGGCGGTCGTCCCGGAGGTGTAGTTGATGACCGCCGTCTCGTCCTCGTCCGGCGTCCATGGCCGGGGAGTCGCGCCGGAGTGGAACAATGCATCGTCGGACTCGGACCCGAGAACGAACTTGTGGCGGCATTCGATGGACGCCAGTTCGTCGGCAAGCTCGGGATCGACCAGCAGCGCATCGGCGCCGCAGTGTTCGACGATGTAGGCCACTTCGCTGGTACTGAGCCGGAAGTTGATGGGCACGAAGACACGGCCGTTGCCGCTCACTCCCCAGAACGAGGTGAGCAGGCGTCCCGCATTGTGCGACACCATGGCAACGCGTCCACCCATCGGCACGCCCAACGCGTCGAGGCCGGCGCCCATGGCGTCGGCCAACTCTCCGAGGCGGGAGAACGTCACCTCTCCCATCGACGGAGCGGGCTGGTCGGGCTCGTCGACAAAGGCCACCCGGTCTGGGTAAACAGCCAAGGCCCGGTCAAGATGATCACGGATTGTCAGGGGAACCTTCATGTCACTCATATTAAACCACCCACGACCCGAACCGCTCGCGAGGGCCACAACAACCACCCCGGCAGCGCTGTTTTCACAGGGCCACTTTCGCACCCAAGAGAAACGGCCCCGACATGAGTCGAGGCCGTCGGCCTTGGGCTACTCGCCCAAGGGGGGTACGTTGCAGATTCTAGAAAGGTGCCTTTCGCAATTGATCCCCTAATTACCGAGACGCTTCCCTGCTAGACCACGCTCCAGCCGCCGTCGACGAACAGGGTCTGGCCGGTTATGTAGCTGCTGGTGGCTCCTGCCAGGAACGTGACCGGCTGCGCCACCTCTTCGGGGTAGCCATGCCTGCCCAGAGGGACGCTGGCTTCGAGGGCCGCCACCTGTTCGGCGTTGGCAGGATCCTCCCGGAACCAGGCGTTCATGGGCGTCTCGATGAAACCCGGCGCCACCGAGTTGACCCTCACCCCGAACTCGGCCCACTCCGCCGCCATGGTCTTGGTGAGACCGATGATCCCCGCCTTGGCGGCGGCGTAGGCGCCGATGCGAGGGATGCCGAACGGACCGGAGATCGATGCGATGTTCACCACCGATCCCGACCGCTGTGCGATGAGATGGGGTGCTGCGGCGCGGGTGACAATGAACACCGATGAGAGATTGATCTCCATCATCCGCTCCCACTCGGCGGCCTCCAACTCGTCGACCCGAGCGCGGTTCTGGCGCTGGCCGGCGTTGTTAACGACAACGTCCAGTCTGCCCCACTCGGCAATAACGGTCTGCACCGCGGCTGCAACTGCCGCCCGGTCGGTCACATCGCAGGGCACCACCAAGGCTCTTGCCGGCCCGATCAATTCCAGCGTCTCCTCCAAACCCGGACGACCGCGGGCCAGTAGACCGACCCTGGCGCCCTCCGCAGATAGCGCCGCGGCCACCGCCCGCCCTATGCCCTGGCTGGCGCCCGTCACGAGGGCCACCTTGTCAACCAGTTGGGTGTCCACGCTCCCTACCTCGCTCGGCAGAGAGCGGTCAACAGGCGGCTCGCGGGAGGGCCGTCCCCGCTCAGAATCAACCGGGAAGGTTCTCGATGATGTCGGCGGTGGCCGAGATCAGCCCGTCCACCTCGGCGTTGGTCATGGGAGTGGAGATACAGCCGGAACCCCGGGAAGAAAGGAAGTTGCCGCGGTTGAGGAGGCCGAAGTGGATAACGCGTTTCAGGTCGGGATCGATCCGGTTGACCGCATGGACGTCATGGATCGGCTCGGAGGTGGGATGCAGGTTGAAGAGCGAACCCATACCGGTGACCTGGCCGGGAAACTCCATTTCGGCGAACACCCGGTTGATTCCCTCCATGACGCGCTCTCCCAGTTGGTTGAGGTGGTTGATCGCCGCATCGGTGAGCATTTCCAGGCAGGCGACTCCGGCCGAGGCGGTCACGGGGTTTCCGTTGAAGGTGCCTCCCCAGGTGATGTCTCCGGAGACCGGGTTCATGGTCTCCATGATCTCGCCCGCTCCACCGAAGGCGCCAACCGGGAAGCCTCCCCCGATGATCTTGGCGAAGGCACTCAGATCGGGACTGACGCCGAAGATGGCCTGGGCGCCTCCCCGGTGGAGGCGGAGGGTCTGGACCTCATCGAAGATCAGAACGGAGCCATCCGCAGTGGCGGCCTCCCGGAGGAAGCGCAGGAAGTCGGCGCGGGCCGGGATATACCCCGCCGCGCCCAGCACGGGCTCGATGATTATTGCGGCCAACTCCTCCCCCACCCTCTCGAGCACCTTCCGGCACCCATCCACATCGTTGAAGGGCAGGTCCACTATCAATTCCGAGAGTTCGGGGGGAACACCCGGAGCCGGGACGTTGGCATAGTCGTGGGTCCCGTGGTAACTCCCCTCGAATCTCGCTACCTTGGACCGGCCGGTGTAGGCCCGTGCCACCCGCAGCGCGGCCATGGTGGCCTCGGTGCCGGAGTTGGTGAACCTCACCAGGTCCAGCGAGTCGATCCGTTCGCACAACATCTCGGCCAGCACCACCTCGTATTCGGTGGGGGCCGCAAAGGCCGTGCCTCCCTCCTGGGCCGCCTGGGCCGCCTTGAGGATGTCGGGGTGGGCGTGGCCGCAGATCAGGGACGTGTAGTTGTTCAGATAGTCGACCCGGCGGTTTCCGTCCACGTCCACGACGTGGCATCCCTCCCCCAGAACCAGAAAGGGCGGAAAGGGCGGAAAGTAGGTGGTGGTGCGGGTAGTGCCGCCCGGCAGCACCTTCTGCGCCCGATGGGACATCTCGACCGAGAGGGGATTCTCCCTCCGATACCGATCCAACTCCTGGCGGAGCGCAGCGGCGATCTGTGCCTTGTCCATCCTCGGTCGACTCTCCCTAGACCATGCTCCATCCGCCGTCCACCGTCAGCGTCTCTCCGGTGATGTAGCTGCCGGTGGCTCCCGCCAGGAACACCACCGCCCGGGCCACCTCCGAGGCGTCGGCAAAGCGACCCATGGGGATCTTGGACGTGATGGTCTCCAGGATCTCGGCGTTGGCGGGGTCGGTGCGCAACTCGACGTTCATCGGAGAGGAAGTCCAACCCGGCGCCACCGAGTTGACCCTCACCCCGAACTCGTTCCACTCCGCCGCCATGGTCTTGGTGACGCCGATCACCCCCGCCTTGGCGGCGCTGTAGGACCCGATGGTCGGGAAACCCAGCGGCCCGGCAATGGATGAGATGTTCACCACCGACCCGGAGCGCTGGCGGATCAGGTGCTGGACCGCCGCTCGGGTCACGTAGAACACCGAGGAGAGATTGGTGACGATCACCTTGTCCCACTCCTCTACCGAGAATTCGTCCAGGCGCCGGAAGTTCTGTCTGGTGCCGGCGTTGTTCACCACCACATCCAGCCTCCCCAGAGCCGAGACCACGTCTTCGACCGCCGCCCCGATGGCGGAGGGGTCGGTGACGTCACAGGGGACTGCGACGCCCGACCCTCCGATCATCTCCAGGGTCTCCGAGAGGCCCCGGCGGCTGCGGGCCAACAGCCCGA
>JAPPKR010000080.1 GCA_028819835.1 bacterium
AGGCCCCCGACTTGAAGTTCTCCAACACCACGTTGAAGTCCTCGAAGGTGTTCAGTGTGATGTCGATTCCCTTTGCGGCCGCCGTCTCGGTGATGTTCTTCTCGGTGGTGGTGCCGGCGTTGGTGCACACCACCGCGCCTTCGATGTCTTCCAGAGTGGACATCGAGCGGAAGCCCGCAGCGCCCTTCGCCATGAGTTGCTGGCCGTCGTAGTAGGTAGTCGGCCCGAAGTCAAGACCCAGGTCGGTGTCGCGACTCTGCGTCCAGGTGGTGTTGCGGCTCAAGAGATCGATCAGCCCAGAGTTCACCGCCTCGAAGCGGGCCGCAGCCGTCAGGGCCTCGTACCTAACCGCGTCGGCCTCTCCCAGAATGGCAGCCGCCACCGCCCGGCACAGGTCCACGTCGAAGCCCGTGAAGGTCCCCTCGGAGTCCTTGTAACCGAATCCCGGCAGGGTCTCGTTCACCCCGCAATTCAACTCGCCGCGGGCGATCACCACATCAAGGAGATCGGCCGGAGCAGGGTCCGGAGCAGCGGTTTGGGTGGTGGAAGGCGCTGCCGTTGTGGTGTTTTCCACGGCACCACCTCCACCGCAGCCGGCAGCCGCCAGCATCAACACCAAGAGCGCGACGGTCTCTCTTCTCATTGGGCATCTCCTCCAAACAAGATGAGGCCCGGAACTCTGGGTTCCGGGCCTCATCGCATCGTCGGTTGTGTACAGGATTACCGGGCGGGCGGTGGGTAGAGCAGACCCCCATCAGCTTGGAGGGCGTTCAGTCCCCGCTCGAGCCCCAGGGGCGTCAGGTGCCGGTCATAGACCTCGGCATAGTTGCCGACCTGCTTGATCACCTGATAGAAGGCGTCCGCCGGCAGGCCCATCTTGGTCTGCAACTCGTCCTCGGTAGCGCCGAACAGGCGGCTCGCCTCTCCGTCGACGTTCAACATGTCATCCACATTGGAAGAGGTGATGCCCTTCTCCTCGGCAATCAACATGGCAAACACCGTCCAGTTGACCACATCGCCCATGCGCGACTGGTTCTGGATCCAACTTGGACCGAGGGGCTCCTTGGAAATCGGAACCGACGGGAAGATCACCCAGTCCTCACCGGCCGCCCCCTCGGTGGCTTTCCGGGAGACCAAGGTCGACCCGTCGCTGGTCACCACGTCGCAGGCGCCGGACTTGAAGCCCTCTATAACCACATTGAAGTCTTCAAAGGTGCTGAGGGTGATGTTGACTCCCGCGGCATTGGCTGCTTCGGTCATGTTCTTCTCGGTCGTCGTGCCGGCGATGGCGCAAACCGTGGCGCCTTCAATCTCCTCAAGTGCTGACCCGGAACTGAATCCCTGCTCCGCTCTGGCCATCAACTGCTGACCGTCGTAGTAGGTGGTCGGCCCGAAGTCAAGACCCAGGTCGGTGTCGCGGCTCTGCGTCCAGGTGGTGTTTCGCACCAGGAGGTCGATCAGGCCCGAGGTCAGGGCCTCGAAGCGGGCGGCGGCGGTTAACGCCTCGAACCTGACCGCTTCTGAGTCCCCGACGATTGCCGCAGCCACGGCCCGGCACAGATCAACGTCGAAGCCCGTGAAGGTCCCTTCCGCATCCTTGTAGCCGAATCCCGGAATGGTCTCGTTGACTCCGCAGTTCAACTCGCCGCGGGCAATCACCTGATCCAACACGTCTACGGTGTCTGCAGGGACTTCAACTTCAACGACAACCGTCTCCGGCGGTTGGTCGGCCGCAGCCGTGGTCGTGGTCTCAGCGTCATCGCCGCAGGCTGCCACCAACAGCGCAACCACCAAGAGCGTCAATGCCGTCTTCTTCATAGAGTTACTCCTTCTTTGCATAAATGATGATGGACTGCCCTACAGCATCCTACTAGCCGGACGCCTCCTCCCGGGGCTGCGGAGAGGGGCCAAACCTGTACAAAAAGAATCCCAGCAGCCCAGCGAGCAACGATCCGCTCAGAATCCCTAGCTTGGCCTGATCGATGAGTCCTTGGTCGACAAAGGCCAGCCCGGAGACGAAGATGGCCACCGTGAATCCGATCCCGGCCACCGCCGCCAGAGCCACGACGTCACGGGCGCCCATTCCCTCGGGAAGAATGCCCCATCCCATCTTCACCGCCAGCCATGTGAACAAGCTGATTCCCACCGTCTTTCCCACGAGAAGACCTAGAGCGGTCCCCAGCGCCACCGGTTGCAGCAACTGGCTCACATCCCCTTCCAGGCGGACGCCGGCATTGGCCAGGGCAAAGACGGGAAGCACCAGGAAAGAGCTCCAGGCAAGCAGCCGGTGCTCGTTTCTGGCAAGCGGAGCCACCGACTCTCTGGCTACCTCCGTGAGCGCCATTATCTGGTGGTCGGCCTCTTCCCGTTGGTGATAGGTGGTTACCCGGCGAGGGAAGGAGTGGAGGATCCTCTGCCCCTTGTCATAGAGTTCTTCGGCCGAATACATGGGACGTGACGGGGTTATGAAAGCCAATGCAACCCCCGCCAAGGTGGGATGGACTCCCGACTCGTAGATACAAAACCAGGCCAGAAGCGCCATGGGAAGGTAAAAGGTACGGGCCCTGATGCCGACCCGGCCGGCAATGGACACCGCCACCAGAGTGAGGATCCCCCAGGTCAGCCAGTCCCACCGCAGGCTGTCGGAATAGAAGAAGGCGATGATTGCGATGGCGCCGATGTCATCGGCGATGGCGAGCGCCAAGAGGAACAATTTGGCGCCGGGCGCCACCCTGCTCCCCAGAAGGGAGACCACCCCCAGGGAGAAGGCGATATCGGTGGCGGTCGGGACCGCCCAGCCGTTCAACGCCGGGCCTCCCTCTCCCATCACGATCAGCACATAGACCAGTGCGGGGACCAGCATTCCACCCGCGCCGGCCACCACGGGGAGCGCCGCAGCCCGGGGATCACGGAGCCGTCCCAGCACCAACTCGCGCTTTATCTCCAGACCCACCACAAAAAAGAAGATGGCCATCAGCGCATCGTTGACAAAGTCCTGGAGTGAGTGGGAGAACAGGTGGATGGAACCTAACGCAACCTCCACATGGGTGTGCCAGAGATCGAAATAGCTGTCCGACAGCGCAGAATTCGCCCACACCATGGCTATCACGGCCATCAGCAGCAGCGCCGCCCCGGCAGAAGCCTCCACCTCCATGAACCTCTGAATCGGGCGGACGAATCGGCGGGCAACGAAACGGTTGGAGTCGATCCAGGTCTCGTGAAGGGGCTCTCTCACCATGCTCTGCTAAGCGCTCCGGGAACGGCCCGCCGACCCCAACTCCGCGCAGGCCTGCACAACCCGTTCAGCCATCGCCTGCTGGGCCTTCTTCATGTATGACCGGGGATCGTAGACCTTCTTGTCGCCCACCTCCCCATCCACCTTCAGCACTCCCCTGTAATTGGTGAGCATGTGGTCGGCCACCGGACGAGTGAATGCGTACTGCGTGTCGGTGTCAATGTTCATCTTCACCACCCCGTAGCTCAGCGTCTCCTGTATCTCCTCGGAAGTCGACCCGCTTCCCCCGTGGAAAACCAGGTAGTGACGATAGCCGAACCGCTCCTCGGTGGCCGCCTGCCCGTCTCGCAGGATGGTGGGCCGCAGCTGCACCTTGCCCGGCTTGTAGACCCCGTGCACATTCCCGAAGACAGCAGCCAGGAGGTAACGGCCCCGCTCCCCCAAACCCAGCCGCTCCGCCACCGCCACCATGTCGTCGGGGGTGGTGTAGAGCTTCTGTCGGTCCACTCCGGAATGGTCCATGGTGTCCTCCACCCCGCCCACTATTCCGATCTCCAGTTCCAGTTGCACTCCCTGGGAAGCGCACTCATCCAGGAGCTGGGAACTGAGCGCCAGGTTCTCATCCAGAGGCAGGGCGGAGGCGTCCAGCATGTGGCTTTGATAGAGCGGACCCAGCCCTGCGGCGCGGCGCCGGGCCGTCTCAGCCAGGAGGGGCCGGATCAGGTCATCCACCCGGTCGGGCGGGCAGTGGTCGGTGTGGAGAGCCACCAGCATCGGGTACCTGGCCGCCACCGCATGGGCGAACTCCCCCAGGGCCTGGGCTCCCAGGGCCATATCGTCCACCGCGGTCCCGGAGAGAAACTGGCCACCGCCTGTCGAGACCTGGATTATCCCATCCGACTCTGCCACTGCGAATCCGGCCAAGGCGGCGTTGAGCGTCTCGCTGGAAGTGACATTGATGGCTGGAAAGGCGTACCCTCCGGCGCGGGCCGCGTCGAGCATGTCGCGGTATTGCGACGGACTAGCGATCGGCATGTCGGACCTCCTCTGGCACCAGAATATATCTCTGATTCCCCCTACCCCAACACACCGGCTCGCTCATGTCCCGTCCGGGCCGAGAAAGTTGGCCAGCAGCCTCTTCCCCTCGGCGGTGAGGATGCTTTCGGGATGGAACTGCACGCCGGTCACGGGAAGGGACCGGTGGCGCACTCCCTGGATTACCCCGTCCTCGCTCCAGGCGCAGGCTTCCAGTTCGGGAGGGAGGACAGTGATGGCCAACGAGTGGTAGCGGGTAGCCGTGAACGGGTTCTCACACCCACCGAAAACCCCCTTTTGGTCATGGCGGATGGGAGAAGTCTTTCCATGGCGAGGCTCGGGCGCCGGACCCACTTCGCCACCGTATGCCACCGCTATCG